>CAZUJO010000259.1:0-5757 GCA_964619995.1 uncultured Leptospiraceae bacterium | reverse complement strand
CTGTATGGCAGGGCGGCTCAAGCGAAAGCCACGGCGGCGCCAAGTACGATTACAACCGACGCTGAGATTTCTCAAAATCGGTTTTCATATGAAAAGCCCGGTTTGCGCCGGGCTTTTTTTTGCCTTCGCAATCCTTTGAATTGCATGACACAGGCCGGCCGGAGAAGACCATCGCTGTGTGGCGGCGCTGAGCGTTCGTGAATTCGTATCTGCTGCACGGGAAGTATCCCTCCTCGACGTGCGCACGCCGGCCGAATACGCGCAGGGGCACATCCCGGGAGCTGTGAATCTCCCTCTTTTTTCCAACGAAGAGAGAGCCGTGATCGGCACCATCTATGTCCAGCAGGGACAGAAGCTTGCCATCAAGAAGGGACTCGAATTTATCGGACCGCGCATGCGGGACCTCGTTGAGCAGGCAGAGCCCTTCGCCCGCGCCGGGGAGCTGCTCGTTCACTGCTGGCGCGGAGGAATGCGAAGCGGGGCTGTGTCCTGGCTCCTGGGCTTCTATGGCTTTCGTGTAAACACTCTTGCGGGCGGTTACAAATCGTTTCGCTCGTACGTATTGAACGATGTTATTCCAGAAGACAGAACCTTCGTCGTTCTCGGCGGCCGCACCGGTTCGGGCAAGACGCGGGTTCTGCGAGAGATCCAGAAGGCCGGGCAGGCTGTGGTGGATCTTGAGGGGCTTGCGCATCACAAGGGTTCGGCATTCGGATCCCTGGGAGAAACCGAGTCCGTCACGCAGGAACAGTTTGAGAATGACCTGGCAGACTGCCTTCTCAGAGCGGCTAACGTTGGATCAGGCGACACCCTTCCGCCGGTCTGGCTTGAAGACGAAAGCCGGACCATCGGCCGGCGCAGCGTTCCAGCGCCGATTATGGAACACAAGGACCGAGCCCCTCTTATCTACCTGGACGTGTCGATGCCGGATCGAGTGCAGATGCTCGTCGAAGAATACGGACGATTTTCCACTGACGAAATCAGTCAGTCCATCCGCGCCATCGAAAAGAGACTCGGCGGGCTTGCGGCCCGTACTGCGCTTGAAGCGGCGGCAAGAAATGACCTGGCGATTGCATGCGAAATCGTGCTTGGCTACTATGATCGGGCGTACGATTATCAGCTTTCCCGTCGAACCGGCCCCGTGATTCGCATTGCCGCAGGCACGGACGCGAGGGAGAATGCGTTGCGCGCCCTCGACGCATACGAGCAATGTGCTCAGAAGAGGTAGAACATGAGTTCAGCTCCCATTCGTCTTACAACGTACAGCCATGGTTCGGGTTGCGGATGCAAGATTTCTCCGCGGATTCTCGATGAGATACTTCGCGATCAAAAAGTGAAGCCGGACAATGCGCGGCTTCTGGTCGGCAACGACGCGCGCGATGATGCGGCGGCGTACGATCTCGGTGACGGCAATGCGCTCTTGAGCACGACTGACTTCTTTATGCCGATTGTCGACGATGCGTTCGATTTTGGGCGGATTGCGGCTGCCAATGCAATCAGCGACATTTATGCAATGGGCGGGCGGCCGTTTCTGGCGCTGGCCATACTCGGATGGCCCGTCGACAATCTTGGCCCCGAGATTGCGCGCGAAGTGATCGCAGGGGCCCGCTCGCTTTGCTCGGAAGCCGGTGTAACGATTGCTGGCGGCCACAGCATTGACAGCCCCGAGCCGATCTTCGGTCTCTCTGTAAACGGAACGGTTCGCCTCGAATACCTGAAGCGCAACAGCGGCGCTCGCCCGGGCGATTTGCTCTTTCTGACGAAGCCGCTCGGTGTGGGTATACTTACCACGGCAGAAAAGAAAGGTCTCCTTCGCGACCAGGATCATGGCGTGGCGGCGCGAAGCATGCTTCGCCTGAATAAAATCGGCGCTGAGGTTGCGCCGCTTGCAGGCGTTCATGCGGTTACTGACGTTACGGGATTCGGTCTGCTCGGTCACCTCATGGAGCTCTGCGAGAGCGGCGATGTATCTGCGCGGCTCCGGTTTTCCTCGATTCCTCTTCTCACAGACCTCGGGTATTACCTTGAGCGTCGCTGCGTGCCCGGCGGCACAGCCCGCAATTTTGACAGCTATGGGCACGGCGTTTCGTCCATGAGCGACAGCGTGCGTGAGGTGCTCTGCGATCCTCAGACGTCCGGCGGCCTTCTTATGGCTGTGGACCCGCGCGCGGTTTCGGAAATCCGCGATCTGTTTGCGGCAAACGATCTCGGCGAAATCGCCGAGCCGATCGGCGAAATTACGGAAAGGGACGGCCCGGCGATTCACGTCGCATGAATCCAGTGCTGTAGATTTTTGATGGATCGGAGAGAGAGATGGCAGCGAAAAAGAAGACTAAGACCGTGGTAAAAAAAGCTCCCGCTAAGAAAAAATCAGCGGCGGCCCGCACGGCAGCCCGGCCAAAGCGCGGGCCGGGCGTTCCGGGCGCCGAGTATCTCGCGCATCTTGGACCGTTAGCCGCTCTTGCCGGAATCTGGGAGGGCACAAAAGGGGACGACACCGCGCCTTCCGACGACCGCGGCGTGGAGAAAAACAAATTCCGAGAGCGGATTGAATTTGTTCCCTTCAAGCCGGAGCCGAATCACGAACAGGTTCTCTACGGCCTCCGTTACCGGACTATGGCCTGGCGCAGCGGCGAATCGACTCCCTTTCACGAGGAACTGGGTTACTGGTTGTGGGACGCGAAAGAAAAGCAGGTGATGCGGTGCTTCCTTGTTCCAAGGGGCGTAACTGTATTTGCGGGGGGCATGGTTCAGCCGGACGCAAAGGCGTTTCAGCTCGAAGCCGTCCTGGGTTCGCCGACGTATGGGATCTGCTCAAACCTCTTTCTCGACCGGGAATTCAAGACGGTCCGGTATGTTCTCAATGTGACCGTGCGCGGCGACGCGTTCAGTTACGAGGAAGACACGATGATGCAGATGCCCGGCCGTTCCGAGCTGTTTCATCACGTGGACAAGAATACTCTGAAACGCATTCAGGGCGTATAACGTTCTTCCGCTCTGCGGCGATTTTGAGTCGCAATGGCGTCTAACGCAAGAGCGCCGGAGACGCCCGCAGCGTAGGCCGCGCAGTCCAGCCAGTCGAATGTGCCTCCGAGCACGATTCCGAGAATGCTGTGCGGCCGGACACCGAGCGCGGCCCGCAGTCCGAGCGCCTGCGTGGCTTCCACCACAAGCGCGAAGACAAGAACGGCAGCGGCAGACAGGATCCGACTCCGGGATGGAGCCGCGGCGCGCCACGCGAAGTAAAGCATCGCTGTGACCAGAATGTCACCGGCGGTTCCCCGGATGAAAGCTCCCGCTGGAAACGAGGCGATGGCCGCGCAGGATGCAAAGAGAGCCAGAGCGGCGAAAAGGCTCTCCCTTCGTGTCATGGCACTGGAATCCCCCGTGAGGCAGGAGTGTAAAGTTTTTGTTCTTGAACATTTTCTGTCCGGATCGATCGTCAATGCCGGGGGAGACGTTGCAGCAGGAAAAACGCGATTCGGGGCAGGAACGATTCCTGGAAGTGCTTTCGGAGCAGCAGGCTCTCGCCGCAGGCGTGAACCTCGGTGAGAAGCATCTGCACGCCGTATTCCGCCGAATCCAGCAGCTTTCGACTCAGGCGAGCATGCGCGACGGTCAGGCATTTACAATCGAGCCGGTCGTCCTCGATGGGATCGGATCCATCACGCGCAAGGATCTTGCGGCCGTCCTGAAGCGTTTAACCCGCGAGCGTGTAGTCGTTCAGATACTGGCTTTTGAATTTGAAAATGATCTGCTCGCGCTGCGCCCTGCATTCATTGCCCGGCCGGTGGATCGCCCGGATTCCCTGAGACAGCTCTATCAGGAATGCGTGAACCGATCCGCGAAAGCCGTGGAATTGTTCATCGCGCGTCAGGCCGCGTCCCTCGCGGATTTCACGCAGGAGCTTCAAAATGATCTGGCGGGCAGCGCGCAGCCATCGAGCCCGCGCGGTTTCATAAATCTGGCTCAGACCGCGAATCTTCGCCTTCTCGATGTTATGCCGGACCGGGAGATGGTCGATGCGGTTCTCAGAGATATAGAAAGAGATCTTGTTGAGAGGGGCAGTGTAGTTCCGGTTCCTCCCTGGGGCCTCTTCCAGGCGGTTAAGATCAATGTGGTCGAGCGATTTGAAACCGCCGCCGATTTTATGATCGATCGAGTGATTCCGCGGTATCGAATGCGCGGAAACTGCCGTAAGGAGCTCGCGCAGATTGCGCAGGAAGAGGCCGTGTATCACCTGGACGAATTCGCGGCCCAGTCCGCGGATTTTCGCAGGCGGCGCGCCGAGGAGGTGAGGAAGGTTGCTCTTGAGACGGCCGAAGGCGGACGGTATCCCGGGGCGCTTGCGGTCGAATGTGTGATCGCTCTTTCTTCCATCGTGCGCGAAAAATACAACGAGGCGTGGCGCGCAGAAAGCGATGAGGCTGTCGCAGCCGTGAAACGCCGTCTGACGACTGCGGCCGGCACATGGCAGGAGCAGATTGGATTTTTTGATCAAAAAGAAATCACGAAGATGAATCCTTCCACATGGAACCGGCTCGTCGGAGACGAGGCTCTTCTGTACGGCGTGTGGGAACTTCCGCGAACCACGATGCACATACTCGTCCGCCGAAAGTCGTCTGCCTTCCGCTATATCATCACGGGAATGATGAGCCAGTCCGTGCCAGAATGGCAGGTTCTTGCGATCAAGGATTTGATTGAAAACTACGAAGACTATTTTCGAGACCTGTTCGCGGACCGCGACTTCGTTCAGCTCTATGGGAGGCTGCTGCGAAGAGCCTACATACCGCATATGCCCTGGTATCTGCGGATCTTGCTCTGGTTGAGCATCAAACCCCTTCAGGACATGGCATTCCAGAGCGCGAAGGCCGAGATCATTCGGCATCAGAGTTATCTGGAAAGAGTCAATCATGAACGTTATCTGGAATTGCTCAAACAGAAAGAAGAAGAAAGATTCCGCAAGTCCGTCCAGATTAAGAAGATGGCGCTTGCGAACCGAATTCTTGACCGCATGGACGAATGCTACTTCCGGCTGAATGTGATCCCGACCATCGGCGAGATTCGTCACGAATTTCCAGATATTTCGGATGAGGACTTTGAAGACGTCCTTCGCACTTCGCGCTTTCAGATTCTCGCTGCGGAAAGAGGTGAGCGAAAAGAGGACCGCATGGTTCTGTATCCGATGGACAACGACTGGAAAGCTAAATCCGAGCAGCTTCAGAAATCTCTTGAGTCCATGGAGAAGTCTCTCGACCAGGCGGGTCTCGATGAGAGAAAGAAGCGGCAGCTCGATCGTCTCAGGCGCGTGCGAAAAGCTGCGGAGACGGCAGGCCAGGGCCGGCCGCGCGGCGGCGAGGGCGACGATCCATACCAGCGCCTTGAAAAGGAAATTCGCAAGTACCGCGAAACGCGAAAGTCAAACGCCGCTGCTGTCCTTCCCTTTGAACGCAAGCTGGAGGATTGATGAGCCGCCGAGAAGACAAACAGCAAAAGAACCGCGCCGTTCGCTTGTACGAAAAGCATATGGCCCGGCACAAGGCATCTTACTACCGGAAGGTCGGCCTGGACATCGTCATGGGCCGCCGCGAAGGGATTTACTTCTGGGATCTCGAGGGCCGGCGTTATATCAACTGTCACTGCAACGGCGGAGTGTTCAATCTCGGGCATAGAAACCCGGCCGTGCTCCAGGCTCTCACAGAGTCGCTTGAGACGTACGACATCGGCAACCATCACCTGATCTCCGAGCCGCGCGCG
>CAZUJO010000258.1:2872-5768 GCA_964619995.1 uncultured Leptospiraceae bacterium | reverse complement strand
CAGCGATGCAGAGTTCGTGCGGCCGCGAGTACGTCAGGGGACAGACTGCCTCGCCGAATTGTTCGCGTAACAACCGGTATGCGGCGGCAGCGAACCCGGCCGAAGAACCGCGTTTCACCGCGGTCTTTCTTCGGATCTGAGAGTCCATATCCAGGCGATGGCAAGAAGAGTCATGGCTGACGCAAAATATCCGACCCGTTCATAGTGCAGGAGCATGTGCTCGGCGCCTTTTGAGAGAAACGTTCCCCCAATCCAGGCGGCCACGCCTGAGAACATGTGCTGCACGGATGAGTTGATGCTCATGAACGGCCCTCGATCTTGAGGACGCGAACTCATGGTGATCATTGCCATCGCCGGGACGAAGCGTCCGTTTACGAAGATCATGAAGACCGTCGTGACGCCGAGCACGGCTGCCATGGGCAGGGGAGGCAGACTCGTGAGCGCAACAATGGGGATGGTTGAAAACAGCGCAATGATCGTAAAAATCTTCTGCTTTCCATGACGGTCCGCAAGCCTTCCGGCGTAGCGGGAAGAGAAAATCGTGGCAAGACCGCCGCAAAGATAGACAAGGGCCAGATATTTCTTTTCCAATCCTACGTTGTACGTAAGGTAAGGGGCAATATAGGGAATGACAGTGAAACCGCTCATCATCATCAAGATGGTGAGAAGCATTGCCTTCCAGTGAGTGCTGTAAGTGAGCATGGCCCACATGCCGCGCAAGGTTTCAAGAGCGCTCTTGCGCTCGGCGCGTATGTGCCCGCGAAACGACGGAAGATGAAAGAATGCGATCGGCCAGATGATGAGTCCGAGCGCGGTGATAAAATAGAAGGGTACGTGCCAGTCGAGAAACTCGTTGAGGAGCAAGCCGGCCGGGACTCCTGCAATCGTTGCGGCCGAAAAAGAGGCCATCACGATTCCGACTGCATGCCCGCGTCTGGTTTCGGGCACTGCTTCGCTCACCATGGAAAGAATCAAGGCACCCAGAACGCCCCCGAATGCTCCGGCGAGAATTCGCGCGGCCATAAGGTGTTCGTACTGCTGCGAGAGAGCGCAGAGCAATGTGCCCGCAGTGAAACCACCGTACGCGATGAGGACGGCTGTCTTGCGATCGAGCCTGTCGACGAAGAAAGCGCTCAAGACGCCTGCGATCGCAGCGCTCGTAGAATAAGAACTCAAAAGAATCGCGAATTGCGCCGGCTCAATATGAAACACCTGGATGAAGGTGGCGCTGAGCGGCATCATGATCACGAAGTCGAGGATGTTTGTGAATTGCATCCCGGCGAGGATGAGCAGAAGGGATCGTTCGCGTGCTTCTGGCGACATATGTCAAATTGCTGAAATCGGATTCCCGGTCACGACTTTACCGCGCTCAATCTGCAAGGAAATCCGCCGATGAGTCTAAGGATGAAATGGATTGGGAAGATATTTCAAAAGGACACAGAGCCGAACCTCTTTGATTACGCTGCATCACAGAAAGAAGAGAATCCAAAACGGCGACGTCTCTGGTTTTTCCTGATTCCCATTGTTCTTCCGGCATCGTTCTTTGCCGGCTACCAGGTTGGTAAATCGGGATCGTGCGAGGAAGAACGCGCAACGATCAGCGCCATGACGGACACGGGAAGCGGCAACGTCAGCGCGCCGCCTTACCAGTCCTTTCTCGGCACCTATCGGATGGACGTCAGCGGTCATCAGGGTGTCCTCTATATATATTCCCTCCCTTCCGGTGGACCCGGCGCCACAATCCACTTTCAGAACTGGGGAAAAAGAGTCCCCGAGCCCCTCTTTGCCGTGCAGATTCTCAACAACCGGATCACTTTTGTACGTGCGTGCCAGGGGGCTCGTTGTCAGGAAATCGGGGCGACCGGCCCTTTCCGGCAGGATTACCAGGGAGTCCTGTCTGACGACGCCCGCACGATTGAGGGAACGTACACAGGGGGCAGTCGGCCAGCACGTGGAAATCCGTCCGGATTCGGTAGTGTAGCGAAAACGCATCAGCGGATGCGCCATTACTACAAGGGGCTTCGGATTATGTCTCATTTGCGCTCATTCAGGCGCCTGTACCCTTCGAATTTGGCCTCAAAAGGGCCAATCGGCCGGGGGCAGCCCGGGGCTGGCCTGGTACAGGACTTGCTTTAAGGGCTGTCACAAGCCTATGAATGCATCCAAGACGCATCCCGGATTAACCCAGAGAGCGACGGTCCGTGGCATCGTTCACATTGACGGTGTAGGTCTCCACTCGGGCGACGCTGCCAATCTAAGGATCAAGCCTGCTCCAGCGGGCACGGGGCTCGTATTCCAGAATACCCGGCACAAAGGCCACATCGCAGTCACTCCGTTTAATGCGGTTGATACGCGGCAGGCTGTTACTCTCAGCAATCGGTCCTGGAAAGTTCAAACTGTAGAACATCTTCTCGCAGCCCTGGCAGCCACAGGCGTAACCGACGCAATTCTAGAACTCGATTCCCAGGAAGTTCCAATCCTGGACGGCTCATCCCGCATTTTTGTACAGGAAATCTTGAAAGTCGGCGTTCGTGAACTCGGTGAGGCTCTTGAGCCAATCCGCCTCGCGCAGGCCGTGTGGGTAGTGGACGGCGATCGCTACATCGTCGCTCTGCCGGCAGACTCGTTCCGCGTAACGTGCACGATCGACTTCCCGCACCCGGAATTGCGCGGTCAGAGCATCAGCATGGACCTGGATTCCCGTCGATTCCTCGAAGAGGTAGCGGACGCTCGCACGTTTGGATTCTTGAAAGATGTAGAAGCGCTCAGAGCCAAGGGTCTGATCAAAGGCGCTACCGCGGACAATGCGGTTGTGCTGACAGAAGACGGCTATCTGAACCGCGACGGCCTGCGGTATCCTGATGAATGCATCCGCCACAAGGTCCTGGACCTGGTG
>CAZUJO010000258.1:0-2862 GCA_964619995.1 uncultured Leptospiraceae bacterium | reverse complement strand
ACAGGGGCGTGTGCTGGGGCCCGCCCGCACGGAGGCCGGCCATGCGCTGGCCGGCTCGAGGGGATGGGATCCCCGGGCGGAGGTCCTGGAGGGAGGCGAGCGTTTCCCGGGAGAGGCGGCGGCCCACAAGGTCCTGGACCTGGTGGGTGACCTGTATCTCATGGGACGTCCGCTGCACGCGCATGTGATTGCGCACCGCGGTGGTCATGGATTGGATGTTGCGATTGCGAGACTGATTCTGCAAAAAACTGCAATGGATGAGCTCTCCGTACGCCGCGCCCAGAAAGCAGACGCCCGCATTGCGCTCTAACCCGGCGCAAAATTACTGTTGACACCCCCCGATTTGCCGAACTATAAATGATGGATCGGCCGTTCTGCGGGCCGGCCGGGGGAGTTGCGTGGACGCCTTAGATTTCCTGAACCGCCACAACATATACCTGAATTACTTCGCCATTGGCGCAAGCATATGTTTTATCTTTAACTTCATCTGCGGCGCCTTCCTCCTTTTTCTGCCGCATAAGTCCAAAAGTACGACCCATATGGGCATCGGGCTCATGCTCATGTCGTTCTTTGTTTTTGGCTACGTGATCAGCCAATCCTATTACAGCGACATTGCCGCCTACCACCGGTGGGTCACCGTCGGCTTCGTGCTCCCGGCCATCGTTCATTTTGTGCAGTGGCTGCTGCGCTTTCCCGAAAATCCAAAGCCTGCCATGACTCAGTGGATCGGCATTGGAATGTGGCTTGGTTCTCTGATTGCTCTCGGACTTTTCATGTATGTCAGCGTGAACGCTGACCGCAAGTTCCATTTCTCGGCGCACTACTGGGACTTTGACGCAGAAAAGGCAAGCAAGCTCGTCGGGATCATGATCTTCGCATACGTTCTTTGCATGCCGGCAATCGGAGTCTGGAAATTCGTAACGGTCAAGACCAAGGAACGTTATGCGATCGTGTTTATCATCGCTTCGCTTCTGACGGCCTCTGTGGTTCCCGCAATTCTCAACATTCAAAGCCGGGACGGGGTCGTTGAGCGCGGCACCTTCCTCCTAGTATTTGTTCTCTGTATCGTCGGCGGATTCTTCATGGTCATTCTGACCTACATGAATACGACGAAGGACCGTTCGACGTTCATGGCGAAGATTGTGGGGATTACCCTCGTTACGTTCCTTGTCATGATGCAGGGCGTAAGCCTCGTGACCATGAGCGACCGCGAGGATGAGTACGACGCGCTCAGAATTCAGTACATGCTGCGCGCTCTAGAAGGGTCCGACAAGCATCCCTCCATTGAATACATCATCCGCCTCGACCCGGTGAAAAATAAACTGGATCAGTCTTACGAGTCCGAAGCGTATGCGAAGCTCCCGCAAGATCGCAAGCTCGATTTCGCATCGCAGAGCCTGAGTCTCCTGAACACACGTCTTTATGAGGAAATTATCAATGCATCGAAGCAGCCGCAGTTTCGCGATGCTGTAAGAAATATTGTTCGAGACAGTCATCCCGAGTTTGCGGGCTACAAAGCGGGCCTTGAAGTGCTTGCGCGTGAAGCCAGCAGCGATGAGTCGCTGGCCGCGTCCATCGAAGCGAATATGGCCCGCATGGACAAGGAAGCCTTCATCAATACGAACCGCATTTCCGGAATTCCTGCTGATTCGCACTTTCGCGAGGAGCTGGCGAAACATCTGGCCAAAGCAAACAAGACATTCGGATACTTTGTTCCCGGCATCCAGGACTACATGAAAAAAAATCCTGATATGGGCCCCGCGGAATTGAAGAAAGGCGCGCTTCGCTACCTGGCGCGGTTCAACCCGGATCACACGCGAATCTACCGCCAGAGTCCAGACGGCTTCCAGCATTTTGTCGCATTTGACCTGTATGACAGCCACGCGGGCACGATCACGGAAGTGGGTTATTCCTACCGCGAATACCGTGCCTTCGTGCATCCGGCAGCGAAGCGCCTCATTGTGATCCTGCTGATCGTACTCGTAGTACTCGTGGTTCTCTATCCACTGTTCTTCCGCGGAAGCCTTGTCAACCCGCTGAACTCTCTGTTGCGCGGGGTTACAAAAGTAAACGCCGGTGACCTTACGGTTGAAGTGCCCGTTAAGGTTCAGGACGAAATCGGCTTCTTGACGACCTCATTCAACTCAATGGTGCATTCCATTCGCGACGCTCGCGCGAAGCTGCAGGACTACGCAGCAAACCTCGAAGAGAAGGTCAAGGAACGGACGGCTGAACTCAACAAGACCCTGGAGCAGGTTCATGCTCTGAAGATTCAGCAGGACGGGGACTACTTCCTGACGTCTCTCCTCGCGAAGCCGCTTTTCTTCAACGCCAACAAATCGAAGTCGGTGAAAACCGAATTCCTCATCCGCCAGAAGAAGCATTTCGAATTCAGGAACAAGCATTCGGAACTTGGCGGCGATATTTGTATTACGGGTAACCTGCGATTTTCTTCGCATCCAGATCGTCGTTTTGTTGTTTCCCTGAACGGGGACGCGATGGGCAAATCGATGCAGGGCGCAGGCGGCTCGCTTGTGATGGGCGTCGTAATGAACTCCATCATGGCACGATCCGCGAAGAACAATCGTGTTCTTTCCATTTCTCCCGATCAGTGGCTCAAAGAAACTTACGATGAAGTGCACTCCGTGTTTCTCGCCTTCAACGGATCCATGGTCATTTCCGTCGTCATGTCGATCGTGGACGAAGTCACGGGCGAAATGTGGTACTGGAACGCTGAGCACCCCTTCCAGATTCTCTACCGCAACGGCAAGGCCTCTTTCATTGAAGAAGATCTGCAGCTCCGGAAAGTCGGTCTTGAATCAGAGATTCCTTTCAAGGTTCGGAAGTTCCAGCTTCAACCCG
>CAZUJO010000257.1:0-5778 GCA_964619995.1 uncultured Leptospiraceae bacterium | reverse complement strand
TCCTCGCATAGAGCGATGCAATTTCGGGCGGCATCTCGATTCTGGCAGGGATGCGCAGCAGGACGCGGGTGTTGGTTTCATTCGAGGAAAGCTGAAAGTTGCCGGGATCAATGCCGCTCTTTTTCAAAAGCAGCATATTCATGACGATGCCGAGCCCCGCGCCTTCTGTTTCATCGGCACAGCGCTCAAGCGCCTCCGGAATCGAATCGATCTCGCGCGCCATCTTGATTCTGCTTCGCGCGCGGTTCAATTCTTCCGGCGTCATCCCGCTGTTATTCTCAACCGCAATGAGCACCCCGGCCGGGCTCATCTCTACGGCAATCTGCACCTTGAGGTTCATCGCACGCATAACGCCCACATAGGCGTCCAGCCTCGATACTCCCTCGCCGCGGAATTCATTCATCAGCGCATTGTACTGCACCGGGTCTGTGATCTGCGCCTTCCGCTCGTTGAAGAACGCGCGTTTGAGATTCGCCTTCACGGCATTCTCAACCACTTCCCTCATAAGCACGATGACAACATTTTCAAGAAAGTTCAGCTTGTGCACGGCAAGCACATGGTTGACGACATACTGGGTCAGATCCATGTAATCGCTGGAAAACGTAGTGAAGGCGTATTTCAATCTGCCTTCGGAATTCAAGAAACCGGCTGCTCTTCGGCGAAATTCGTCAACTTGCGGACTCATAGGTTTCCAATCGCTCAGGCCCTGTCTTCCACAATCAAGAAAAACCGCGGCCGGCGAAACTGGCAGGCGATTTTGCCTCGAAACAGGGGAGAATCCCCTGGAAGTAGCGTTCAGAGCCGCCTGCGTATCGTTTGGCGGTATCGGACCGGATCAAGCGAACGGCTTGCTGCAGCCGCGGACTTCGCCTGATTTTTGAATCGCGCGGCGCAGACACCCTGGACATTTCGTTACCGCACCCATGAACTCCTTGCCACGGACCGACTTCGAGCAGATTCCCAGAGTGCCCGTTTCTATTCTCTTCGAAAACCCGGGCAACGTCTCGAACATCGGAGTCCTGCTGCGTCTCGCCGACGCATTTATGGTCGAGAAACTTTACCTCAACACGCCCGAGCGATCCCTCAACTCAAAACGCATCAAAGCTACCTCGATGGGCGGCCGCAAGTGGGTTCCCGTTGAATGGATCGCATCGCCTCGCGATCTGATCTTGAAAAAAAAATCAGAAGGCTGCCAGATCGTTTCCGCGGAAATTGCGGAAGGCAGCATCTATCCGCAGGATTACGATCGTGCGAACCGGCCGGTTCTCCTTGTGCTCGGAAATGAGGTCACCGGAATCTCGCAGGAGACTCTACAGCTCTCCGACACAATTCTTGAAATCCCGACCGGAGGCATGGTTCGGTCTCTCAATGTTACGACTGCAGCGGCAATCCTGTTGTTCAGTCTTGTCGGAACAGAAGCGCGGCGGATTCGCGACCGGGAGGAAAAGGCTCGTGACTGAAAGCGCGGCCAGGCAGGAGGGTTTTCTTTCACGCTAACGTTGGCCGGGTTCACGCGTCTGCTCCGTTAAACGGAGAGAAGGCGCCTCGAGATTCTGAGGCGCCTTCAATCCATCAATGGAGAATTTCATGCAACACAAAGCACTCACGCTCGGATTCGCTCTTGGATTCGCATTTCTGGTCGCAGGCCAGCTGGCTGCAGCCGAGCCCTCCTGCAAGGCTGATCTTGAGCAGTTTTGCAGCAATGTGACACCAGGTCACGGCCGCAAATGGGCTTGCCTGACAGCCTATGGAGACAAACTCTCGGACTCCTGTCTTCAGTGGCGTCACAATGTAGTGATGAAACACCGGGATTTCATGCAGGCCTGCGGGGCTGATATCAAGAAATTGTGCGCCGGGAAGAAAGAGGGTGATCTGCACAAGTGCATGACTGCGCATTCTGATGATCTTTCAGAAGCATGCCAGTCCAAGTTGCATCCACAGAAGCAGCAGTAAACAATTCACCGCAGCCGCAACCCGGCTGCGGGAGATGCTGTATACCGCCTATCGTTGACAGCAGAGTTTTTTTGGAGAGCGGCGAGAAACAAAAGGCTATTTGATAGATTCATCATGACTCTTCGAGACGACGGACAATATGGCATGGCCCCCTGATGCCGAGATCACCTTTGCGACGCCTTGCACTCTATTTTCTGCGCCTCGGCGCCATTGGTTTTGGCGGTCCGGCAGCTCTCGTTGGATACATGCATCGGGACCTCGTTGAAGACCGAAAATGAGGAATACCACTGGCTCACAGAGCAACAGTTCGTCGATGCCGTCGCGGTTGCCATGATTACTCGTGGTCCGGTGGTGATCACGGTTGCGTTCATTGGATATTTGACCGCCGGACTGGGCGGGGCGCTGGTTGCAGCCGCAGGAACGTTTCTTCCGTGTTATGTTCTCACGTTCGGATGCGCTCCTTACGTTCGCAAGCACGGTCAACGACCCTGGCTCAAGACCTTCGTAAGGGGCATAACAACAGCAGCCGTTGGTGCCATTGCCGGGGCGGTTTTCGTGCTCACACAGCGAACCGTATGCGACCTTCCGCAGGCGATGATTGCGGGAGTGGTTCTTCTGGCTCGCATTAAGAATCTCCCTGAGCTACCTCTCATCGGGCTTTGCGCCCTTGCGGGTGTTGGTCTAAAACTTCTATTAGGCTCATAGCGCGCCAACGCTGGCCACGCAACGGAGTGAACTCGCAGATGCATCTTTCTAAATGGTGCTTCTGGAAGAATGTTCTGTGCTTCGGGATCGAGAGGTTGAAGAGGTGTGATACGTGGAGTATCAGACAACGCGTCCCATGGACAATCCCCACACACGCAGTGCTTGCTCAGATCATCTCTCATCAACATTCAGCATTGTCAAGCAGTCTTCGATCACGTCCTTGCATCCCTCTATCCCTGCATATGCACCTGCGGTGAAACATGCACCTCCACGATCAGCACCCGTCCCTATTCTCTCCGCTGCCCGAAGTGCCTCAAACAAAAATCTAAACTCAGTCACACGCCATTCGTAAACCTCCGCATACCTCAGTATATGATGGGCTGGCTGCTTGAAGAATCATTCATCAGACATCCGAAACCAGTCACAGCAGCAGAAATCGTAAAGAAGCTTGGAGTGAGTGAAAAGACTGCACTCTTGATGAAGCGCAGAGTTCAACTCCTCGCATCAGAACAGATGGAGAAGATGCGAATTCTCATTCGTGAGGAATTGCATAAAGCCTTTCCTCCTGAATTTAAACTCCCGCCGGAAGGCGAAGATGTCACAGCTGCAATACACAATAAACCTGTGGTGCACATGGACACAATGGCCTTATTTTCAGCCTCGCAGCGAGCAAATCAAGGACGCAAGAGACATCGAAACAGAGGATTAACATCGAGTATTTTCATGAGTGAAAAGCTCGGCGGTCGTCAAATCGGAACTCTCGCACAGGTAATGGGAACACAGAATGGATGGTGTGTTGCGCATTCTGTTCCAGATCAGAAGGCAGGAACGTTAGGCCCTCTTGTTCGTGAATGGCTGCCGCACAATACTGCAGTGTTCAGCGATGAAGCTTACAGTTGGCTGTATAGAATCTACCCTTCGCACAGAATGGTGAATCATTCTCTGAAATCGAAAGACTCCAGATACAAATTCTCTCGTGAGAGATGGTCACGCAACGGAGTGAATTCGCAGATCGCAGAAGGCTTGAATGGGTCACTGAAGACTGCATTCAGAATGTATGCATATGTGCGTCCGCAATATTCGCAATTGTATCTGAACGAGTGGTGCTTCTGGAAGAATGTCAGATATTTCGGAATGGAGAGGTTGACGAAGTGTGGGGTTGGTAGTGGGAGTATGTTCCCGAACGAGTCACGTTTGTTTCATCTTCAGAGCGCAATCAAGGCACGACACTATCAACTTCCAGAACCACTCGTTGTTCGGAACTCGAATCGAATTAGAGTGAACGGGAGACTCGATCCTTTGCTGCAGAGACTATTTGACTCGGGTGGCTTTGTTCGACTACACGAGGCGATCATCCGCAACGATACTTTCTGGTCGAATCCGAACAAGGTTCACGAGCGAGTGAAAGAGCGAGCCTACCATCGAGTAGCGCTTAACGTCTGGCATAGATCACAGACGAAGGGATGGTCTTATCTCTCGGAACTGGGATTGGCTCCCAAAGAAAGGAAGCAGGCCTTGCGTGTGATTCGGGTATGGCAGTCCGCCGGAATTGTGGAGTTGAGAGACCTGACGCCCTCGCATGGAAAAACAGCGATCGAATTCGGGTTCAGGAAACGCCTGCCCTCTCGACTTCCACTCCCATCCCTTCTCTACAGACAAACGAGGGCGCAGTACGCAGTAAACGCAAGCAAGGAGAGCAACGATGCCTAAGTGGACATTCAAATCAAAAGACTTCTATGCTCTGCTTGAAAAGCAACAACGGAAATGTCCGGTGACCGCAAGAGAACTGACGCCGGAGACTACGGTCGCTTCGCATATTGTTCCCCTTCGCAAGGGTGGCAAACATGAGGTGGAGAACATTTACCTGGTTAATGGTGATCTGCTGGATATAAAGAAGAATCTAACTCTGCCACGATGTTCTGAAAACGATAGGAGGGAAATATGGATATTCTGTTTCGAGAGTTTCCAAGAATATTCGCCCGTGAACGTGCACGAACTCTGGATCGATTCGCCAAGGAACTGAACGATACGGTCCAAGCTCGATGGACATCATGGGCGGACGTTGCAACATATTCTTGCAAGAGGTTGGATGTTCTGAAGAGAAGATCGACGCATGTCAGCGAGCGTCTTCATCCTTTTGAAGGATGGTTCTTGACCGCTCGCAAGAGCGTGGGAGAGATTAGGAAGATTGCTCACGTGTATCCGTGGAAACGCACCGTCGATATCTGCATTCGCAGGTTTAAGGAATCGGAATATGGAGAAGCCATGAATCAGCTATGGATGGCGACAGCATACGTTGAAACGTCCAGGTTGGCGAAGCAGTCCGGCTGCAGCAAAAGTATTCTTCCTGGCTGGGAACAGTGCTTTACACGGAATCGGTTTCGGATAGTATATGACGTTCGGAAGACCGATCCACTTTCCGCATGGGATTTATCCGCTTGGCGCAATACAAAACTGCGATTTGGTCGAGGCGCCAAATCGTGCAACACGTTCAACCGAAGAGTTCAGCCCTCTTTGATTCACTGAGTCGGTCATACTCAAATTTCGAAACGACGACGGACTGCGTTCCTCTGTAGCCCCTAATCTTTCGCTTCTGCCTGATGAGCTTGCTTTCTTTGAGAATAGCCGGAGTGAATTCGTTACCGCATGTTGCGGCGAAAGTCACTCCGCCGGTCTCCCATTTCTGGAGCCGAGATGCTTTGATCAACGGGTGTCCAACAAAATCTTCAGCGATCTCCAATGCCGCCAAGTTGATTCTCCGAATTTTCCCGAGTGACAAGCCGCACCGCAAGTGATCGGGCATGTTCGGATACTTTGATCTGTTGGTCTTGTAAAAGTCAACGATCGGCGATGAGGCTGTCAGATCGTCGGGTTTGTTATAGGTAATGGTAACATCCCGCAAAACCCCGGCCAAATTCGTGTAGAAACGCTCCGTTTCTCGCTCGTCAAGCACCGACAAATCCCAGATACACATCATGCCGTCGCCCAAGAACTTCAGGAAGAATGGCTTTGGCATCTCATATCCTTTCATGGCCTTGTTAATATGATTTGCAATCCATGTAGAGAAATCCGAGAGGAATGCCTCAACTTTGACAAGACTACCGGCTTTGTGGCAGAACC
>CAZUJO010000256.1:3363-5817 GCA_964619995.1 uncultured Leptospiraceae bacterium | reverse complement strand
GGCCACAGCGCTGCGACGCCCGTCTCCAACGGAGCTCCTTCGCGCTCCAACAACACGACGACGAGCTCGACTTGCGACGCAAATTCACAGACAGAAGCGGGCTACTCCGTCGAGCTCAGCTCGCTGAGCAGCGCCAACGCTGAGCGCTCCGAGTGGACGCAGCGCCTCTCGCTCGTCAGCAACTCGCCCGGAACGCTTCGATTCATCGGCGCCAACGGCGCGCTCGTCGATGTGTCTCTCTCGCTTCGTCCCTCGCGCGACGGCGAGCGAGTGATCGTCGAGCTGGGTCTTCGCGAAGAGCGCTCGCGCGGGCCGCAGCGTTCGTCGCGGCACACTCGGCAGTCGCTGCTCGTTCGTCGCGGCGAGAGCGCGCTGCTCGGCGGCGCGTGGCCCGACGGCGAACTGCGGTTTCTTCGAGTGACTGTGCGTTTACAGCGAGGTGCAGCCGAACAACAACGTGCTCCCGCTCTCCTATCTGCGTCTCGACATTGATGATTTTTCCGGCATCAATACCCGGTTCGGCCATGAGTTCGGAGATGAAGTGCTTCGCGCCGTGGCCGGGACCCTGCGCGCTGCCGTCCGCCCCACCGACTATGCGATCCGATATGGCGGCGAGGAATTCGACGTGATTTTGCCTTACACGGCGTCGGCCGGAGCACAGATCGTGGCCGAAAAGTTAGTCCGGGGAATCCGGTTGCTTTCCTTTTCGCCGGCGGGACAGAGCCTTACTGTGTCGGCAAGCATTGGTGTTACATCGCTGGTTGTTTCCCTGCGCGAATACTATGACACCGCCGGGGATCCTGAGCGGCTCAAGTCGTTCTGGTCTTCGCTTCTGGTTTTGCAGAGCCAGGCGGATCACGCATGTTACGACGCGAAGGCGTCCGGAAAAAACTGTTTCAGGACGTATTCGGATTCAAAGGACTACGCCGCGATTCGCGGTTCGTATGCGTCCCGTCATGAAAGGGACTGAATTGCTTCGCGTTCGCCGCTGAATATTTTGAAGAAGTCCATCAATTTGCCGGTTGCAAAAACGCCGCGCACGCTTTCGTTCGCGCAGCACAGCACAAGCCGGCGGTCCGTCTTGCCCAGCTCCGTAAGAATCACAACGAGCGCGCCGATTCCGGAGGAGTCAATCGTTGGAACTTCGGCCAGATCGACGACGCATCCGCGCGGCGCTTCGCTGATTGCTTTGCGAAGCTCAGACTTCAGCCGATTGGAGTTGTAAATATTGATCTGACCGATTGCGCGCACGACTGCGATGCCATTCTCTTCGCGAGCAATGATTTCCAGTTCGTGCGTCAAGGCAGGTTTCCTGAATTCATCTTTGCCGAGGAAGGAGAAAGGGAAGCACTATTTCACAGGAGTTCCGGTTACCTGGAAGCAGAGATTTCCGAAGAACAAACCGAACGTCGTGCGAACGGTCATGTCCATCAGACCTTTTGTGCCTTCCGGCGCAGATCGGATGGCGTCTCTCACAGCCGCCTCCAGACTGGGGCCGCCCGCCAGAGGAACAAACCACTGACAGGATTCTCCTGTTACGGGCGCGCCGGTGGTTTCGAGTCCGTCCGGAGCTGTGGCTTCGAATTTCTCAAAGCGTCCCATCTTCAAAAGACAACCCGAAAACAGAATGGATGTGATGACTACAAGGAGCGATCTCATTTCTTCTCTCCCTGGAAAGCGGTCAGGACGTAACAGGAAGGGATGTTAACATCCACGTCCATGGTATAACCGGCCGCTTCGGGATGCTTCTCGGCGAATGCTTCCTGTTTCTTCAACAGCCCGTCAATCATGTGGCTGTCGAAAAGGAAGGTCCAGGCGCCCGGAGCTCCGCACTGCTTGAATTCCTGATGCAACCCGGTCGTACTGCCTCCGGGCACCACGTAGCCAACGTGCCCCTGGGTGCTTGTGACACATCCGGCCGTGAGGAAGAGAAACGGAATCAGGGAGAATACTAATTTCTGGAAAGGTTGAGATCTCATACAGATCACCTGATGAAGCCAGGCGCCCGCCTTCAAGCAATCTCTATTCATGCTGATCTTCAAAAAGTTAAAGGATTGAGCGGCCGCTTCCATTTGTTCCGGGTTCAGATCCTGCTAGAATCCGATTCCAATGATTGTTGCGTCGTCTGTGAATCCCGCGTCCGTATGATCACGGACAGAGCGGACGATCGTCTGCAGCGTCGATCCGAGATCCGCGCCGCCGGCGCCGGAGATTGCCTGATCGATTGGATGAGTTTGATCTCTCTCCGGCACTGATTTAGCGGGCAAGAGGCCGTCGGTATACATGAACAGTCGATCGCCCCGCTGCAGTTCCGTCTGAAAGAATCTTGCGTGAATGGGATCGACGAGGCCCAGCATGGGGCCGGTGCTGAGCATCCGAATGGGAGCGTCACCGTCCCGGCACAGAATGGCGGGAGGATGTCCGGCCGAGGCGAGTACTGCGCTTCTGCGGTCG
>CAZUJO010000256.1:0-3353 GCA_964619995.1 uncultured Leptospiraceae bacterium | reverse complement strand
ATCAGATACTGCGCCGTAACCAGACTTCCGGCAGAGCCGCTCACGAGCGCAGCATTCAGATTTTCAAGCAGCGTTGCCGGAGTTTCGCACTCGGCAGCAAACAGAGAGAACGCGAGTTTCACCATTGAGGCAAGCATCGCAGCAGAAACTCCATGGCCGCAGATATCCGCGATAAAGACGCCGAAGCGCCCATCATCATAAACATGAAAGTCATAAAGGTCGCCTCCGACTGCGTCCACGGGCTGATAGAATACCGCAAGCTCTGCTCCATCGAGCTTCGGGACGTGCCGGGGCAGAAGGGATGTCTGGATTTTTCTGGCCAGTTCAAGATCGCGTTCGAGCCGGATCTCATTCGTCTTCAATCGGAGCAGGTTGCGAATTATGGATAGAGCCTCGCTTTCGTCAAAGGGCTTCGAAATGAAATTGTCTGCGCCGAGCGCATGTGCCTCCTTGCGCGTTTCCGAGTCCGCCCGCGCAGTCATCAGAACGATTGGGAGAGTCCGCAAACGCGTATCAGCGCGCACTCGCTCAATCAGGTCTGCGCCTGAAAGGCCGGGCACCATTAGATCGACGAGAAGTAGATCCGCATTGTTCTCCCTCAGAAGCTGCCACCCGTGTACGCCGTCTGCAGCGGGAAATACTTCGTAGCCGGCGCGTACAAGAAATCGGGTCACGTAAGTCCTCATATCAGGGTGATCCTCGACGACTACGACGCGGGGACCCATTGCAGCGAATCTCGGGAGCATGGTTTCTTCGTCGCTCGCTGCCATTTCTGCATCTACATTCGCCGTATGCGCATCCATCGGAGGCAAATCGAGCGATGACGCCGGCAGCCAGAGAGAGAAGGTCGAGCCGCTGCCAGGCTGACTTTCCACGTCAACTGTTCCGCCATGCAGACCGATCAACTCGCGCACAAGCGAAAGCCCAAGCCCGGTGCCTGCCTGACCGCCTTGCATCCCGCTGTCCACGCGTCCAAACCTGGAGAATAGTCCGGGCAGTCGATCTGGCGAGATTCCTGGCCCGCTGTCCGCAACACGGACTGCGATTCCGTTCTCATGATCGGTCACAAGAACATGAATGCGGCCGCCCGGAGGCGTGAAGCGGACTGCATTGGAAAGGTAGTTGTAGATGCACCGCTCGATCTTGTCCGGATCGGCGGCTATGCGAACGCCTCTCGTACGAACCTCTAACGTCAGTGTGAGGTGTCGCGCGTTTGCATAGGGATGAAAAGCATCGCAGATGGATTTGACGAAAGGACCCGGTTCAATCGAGCGCAAGTCGAGTTCCATCCGCCCGGCGGCGATTCGCTGAAGGTCCAGCAGTTGATTGACCAGACGGAGAAGAGCGCGCGTATTTTTCAGAATCATGCGCCGAGTCTCGCCTTCAATGGACTCATTGCGCCTTTCTGCGTCCGATACCGGTCCATAGATCAGTGTCAGCGGTGTTCGCAATTCATGGGAAATGTTCTGGAAGAATGTTGTCTTCGCGCGGTCTGCCTTACGCAGTTCCTCTGATGCCTGGACGAGCTGCTCGGTTTGCCTCGCCACTTCCCGTTCAAGGTTCACCGACATGGCTTCGAGACGTGATCTGCCTTCTCGAATCGAAAGGACCATCCTGTTAAATGCCCGCGCAACAATTCCAAGCTCGTCTGCCGACAGGACATCCACCCGTGTTTCAAACTGGCCGTCGTTTACTGCGCGCACGCCCTCGAGGATTCGGCGCAGCGGGAAAACAACACCAAAATAGAAAAACAGGGGAAACAGGGCGATCAATAGCACCGCGGCCGAGACCATGATCTTCACGAGCGCTTGCATGTGGCCATGAACGGCTTCACGGAACAGGACGTACGGATAGTCGATCAGGATGGCCCCGCCGTTCTTCCGAACACAGAAGGTCCAGCTGTAAGTTGCCGTGTCGTTTACATCCCTTGCCGAGAAAGTCCTTTCGACCTCCGGCCATTGTCCACACGATTGAGAGTCAGCGGGACCTGTGCGAAGGTTCCTGAAACCAAAACCCTCCGCAAGACCCGGGTCGATTTGCACCAGCTCGAACTTCCGCAGGAGTTCTGCCTCAAATGCACGTCTCTGTGGTTCGAACGTTATGCGATATACGAGAGCCAGCACCAGGAGAACTGTTACGAGCGAAATACCCACCAGCTTGGCCATGAATGTTGAAGGCTGCAGCGAATAGTTCAGGTATATGACTCCATAGAGAAACAGCTGGATGGCGTTGGCTCCGCTGAGAACAAACTGGAATCTCTCAAAGCTGATGATTTGCGCTGTATAAAGAACATAAGAGAATGTGAAGAGAAACTGGACTGCAATCGCCGCCGCAAAGGCCCGGACGGCCTGTCGCTCGCGCACGGACCTTCCGGATGAAACACCCTTGAGCGCCCGCAGCTTTCGCACGGCTACCGCCAGAATCCAGATGAACGACGCAGTGTGCCATAGCCCCATAGGCCGGGCCGAACCGGGCGTTTGAAATTCATGGAACATTGTATCCGCATTATAGCGAACGGGAAGCTGCCAGGTGGAACCGACGTAGTAGGCGTACGCAAGGATACCCACGATAGTAAAGATTGCGACTGCAATTCTGGCTTCGCGGCGGTAGCCGCGCCGGGGAAAGCTGTATACGAAGGCCAGCAGCGCCGCATTTGAGAAGCAGGTGTACAGCGCAGTCAAATAGGATGCAGGCCGGGCAACTCCGGCTGTGAACAGCGAACTTCGCAACAGGAACCCGACCGAGAGAGTAGACGTGAGGAGAAAGTATATGATCAGAAGCCGCGTATGGCGCGTTTTCGCGGGAAGAAGGAGAAGATATGCGAGGAGCGCGAAAACGAAGATGGTGGCCGATAAGTAACCGGTTGCGTAATAAGAAAACAGAAGCATCGTGCGCCATCCAGGCGAAGTCTCAGCCGATGACAAATCGGTTTCGAATCACTTGACTTTCCCGGCTGAATGGACGAGACCAAGCGTATGGCGGGCATTCAACAGAAACTACTAGATGCGGCGTTCGTCCTCGACTTCGGGGCCGTTAAGCGCGCAGTGAAGCAGGGCGCTTCGGTTACAAAAGGGGACAAGAACGGATGCGACGCCCTCTATCATTCGATCAGCTGCATTGGCCAGGGCGCAGATCCGGAGACCCAGGAAAAGCAAAAGCCGCTCGTTGAATATCTAATCAAGGAAGGGGCCGACATCAATCGACCCTACAAATATCTGTCAGGATGGACCCCCGTCATTCTTGCGGCGTCGGGCGGACAGGTGGCTGCTCTCGATGCGCTGATCGAGGCAGGTGCGGACCTGGAAATCGCCGATGCCCACGGGTACACGGCCCTGATGCGTGCAGCTCTGAAC
>CAZUJO010000255.1:0-5882 GCA_964619995.1 uncultured Leptospiraceae bacterium | reverse complement strand
GTCCACGGTCGGCCGGCACTTCACGATGTTGGCAATGAACACTTCACTGCGAGGGATCCCCATGCCTTTCTCGATGATCCGGGTGAGCAGTTCACCCGCGCGACCGACAAAGGGCCGGCCTGTCGCATCTTCCGTCGCTCCAGGGCCTTCCCCGATGAAAAGAACCCGGGCCTTCGGATTGCCCTCGCCAAATACGACCGAATTGCGCGTGGAGGCAAGTTTGCACAGCCTGCAGCTCAGCGCCGCGTCGCGGAGACTTTCCAGGGTCGTTTCTGTACGCATTTTCCATCGAACCTCCATTTACAATCTCCCCGGTAAATCGAAATTGCCGCTCCGCTGACCGATAATCTACCGATGGAAGCAGCGGAAAGAAGGTCCGGCGCTGAAGGATCGGAGAATCCTGAGACCGCCGTTCTGAAATACGGACGCCGCCGGACGGACATGCTTCCCGGCGTGCTTGTGCGCGAGGACGGCCGCTACTATGTGAAGGCCGCGTCGCTTTCGCATCTCGACAATCAGGTCCGCAAGCTTTCTCTCCTCATGGACGTTTCAAGATCGATCATGGCGGAAATCGATCTGCATTCTCTGCTCGAATTGATTATGTCCACCGTAACGCGGGTCATGGCCGCCGACCGATCCACGCTGTTTCTCGTCGACCGCGAGACCGGCGATCTGTGGTCGAAAGTCGCTCAGGGCAGCGGCGTCATCCGCGTAGAACGCGGCGCCGGAATCGCGGGCCATGTTGCAGCGACGGGCGAGATCGCGAACATTGCAGACGCGTACAAGGATCCGAGATTCAATCAGGAATTCGACCGAAAGAGCGGCTACAAAACGCGCACCATCTTATGCATGCCGATCAAGAACCCGCGGGCAGAGATCATAGGTACAATTCAAGTATTGAACAAGCTCGACGGCAGCCCCTTTAACACAGAAGACGAAGAGATGCTTGGCGCGTTCAGCTCGCTTGCGGGAATCTCCCTCGAAAACGCACGGGCTTATGAAGAGCTTGAGAAAGAAAAGAACTCTCTGGAAGTACGTGTAGCGGAGCGAACGCGGGATCTGGCCGATGAGAAAAAGAAATCGGACGACCTTCTGCTCAACATTCTGCCTGCAGGCGTTGCCGAGGAACTGAAGCGCGACGGACAGGCGATGCCGCGCGGATACGATCTGGTATCCGTCATGTTCACGGATTTCAAAGGCTTCACGCAGGTGGCTGAGAATCTGGAAGCGGCGGCACTGGTCGCGGAACTCGACAAATGCTTTTTCTTTTTCGATGAGCTCGTTGAAAGATTCAATCTTGAGAAAATCAAAACGATAGGCGACAGCTATATGTGCGCGGGCGGCATTCCGGTGCCGAACCGCACAAACCCCGTTGAGATCGTTCTGGCCGCTCTTGAAATCCAGGCGTTCATGTCACAGATGCGCGAAATCAAGCTGCAGATTGGCGAACCGTTCTGGCAGCTTCGCCTCGGGATTCACACGGGTCCCGTCGTTGCCGGTGTCGTGGGAAAAAAGAAATTCGCGTACGATATCTGGGGAGATACCGTTAATACGGCGAGCCGAATGGAGAGCAGCGGCGAAGTGGACCGCGTAAATATTTCCGAGGCCACGTTCAAGCTCGTGGAGCCGTTTTTCACCTGCACATACCGCGGAATGGTCGCCGCGAAGAACAAAGGCCAGATCGGAATGTACTTCGTCGAAGGAATTAGGCCGGAGTTATGCGACCGGGGACAGCGTCTCGTGCCGAACCAGAAGTTCCGCGACCTGCTGCAGACCCTTCAAGGCTGATCAGTTTATTTTTTCCAGGTTTTCTGGGTGACAACCCGCGGGCAGATCGCACAGTCCTGCCATGGCCACCCTCGCATCGATCCGCCAGTATTTGTATCCTGCACGATATCAACTCATCGCAGTCACAGCCGCAGCGCTTCTTTTGACGGGGCTGGCCTTCTGGAAGTACCGGCAGGATATGCAGGGCGCTCTCAAGAGCTACCGGCTTGAGGCGCACGATGAAACGCTTCGCGTCGCGCGAAACGCGAACGACATGTTTCGCCTGACGTATCAGGGTCTTCGCACAATCGCGCGCCTCCCGGGCGTGCGAAAGATCGCCGATCAGGATGTGCTTTTCCGGGGCGGCGGCGCGGGATTCGAGGCCGATGCGAAGCTCGCCGTGCAGGAGCTTTACAACAACCTGGCGACGAACGTTGCGATTTCCGAAGTCTACATTGCGCCCCTCGATCTGGATCCGGACGCCCCGCCCTACAGCACGGTGCACAAAGAGCCGCTCATTACCTTCGACGAACTGATCATAGGTCAGAATGCGCTCGGAAAGAAGGGCGATGCAGGCGCCGAAGCGGTGCCCGAAATTGAAACATTTGAGTACCGACTGATGAAAAAGCAGATCGAGTACTTTCGAAAGAAGACTCCTCGTCTCAGCATGATCCAGGAACTCGACGTTCCGGCGCGGTCCGGTCAGGAAGTGGTCACGTGCGACAACTCGCATTACAACCCGAAGAAGCCGAACGACAAGGACCGGTCCGGAATTGTTTACTCCGTTCCTTTTTTCGACCCGTCGGGACAGATTGCTGGCATCGTAGTTGCGGTCACGCTGACGTCCGCTGTGGCCGAAGTTCTTCCCTCCGGCAACTTCGCGCTTCGTAACATTACGTACGATTACAGCATTGAGCACGCATCTCCGGACGAGTCGCGCAAATCCGCTTCGTTTCTGCAGAAAGGCGAACCGAACCCGGACCTGCTCTACTCCGAAGTCATAAAACTCGACATACGCGATGAAGAGGCGCCGTGGGTGCTGTGGGCGGGACTGCCGAATGACCTCTTCTACGCACGCGCCGATGTGCGCGACGCGCGGATCTTCGC
This sequence comes from uncultured Leptospiraceae bacterium, assembly GCA_964619995.1. Lineage (GTDB taxonomy): Bacteria > Spirochaetota > Leptospiria > Leptospirales > Leptonemataceae > JAEUSB01. The sequence continues at coordinate 3,008 of CAZUJO010000255.1, read as the reverse complement.
CGCTTCGGTTCTTTTGTTCATCTGGATTCTCGCCGGGTCAGCGGTCCTTCTGATTCTTTCGACCCGCCGCAATCGAATGATTCTCGAAACCCAGAACGAAACACTCGAGCGCCTTGTGGGCGAACGCACTTCTGATTTGAACGAAAGCCGCGGACAGATGCGGGACATTCTGAAAACCGTAAACCAGGGCATTCTCACAATTTCGCGCGATCGGACCGTCAACTCCGAGTACTCGGGCGCCGTCCCTGCGATCCTCGGGGCGGATCCTGCGGGCCGGCCATTTCTTGATCTGTTCACAGATCCGGCCCTTCGCACGCGCGTTGAGAAGTTCATCAATGCTCTTTTCGACAATCCCTTCATGGGCGCGGAGATGTTTGAATCTGCGAACCCGTTACGCGACATTGTATACCTGACGGCGGACAAGAAACAGGCCCATACACTGTCCTTCGCATTCACGCGCATCTGGCAGGACAAGGTGGTCGACAAATTACTCGTCGTCATCGACGACCGCACCCGCGAGGCCGAACTCGAACGCACAGTGAAGGAACGGGAAAAAGAACAGGCATCCCGGGTTGAAAAGCTCTACCAAATCCTGAATCTGGACCCGGAAGTCTTCCGCAGTTTTGTGACAGAAAGTCTGGAGAGCATCGGCAGCATTCGCGCGCGCGTTGAAAAAACAATGGAAGGAAACGCCGTGGACGAATCGCTTCGAGGCGCACTGCGCGATCTTCACACCGTGAAGGGCAATGCACGCGCGTTGAACCTGGACTCGATCGCCGACCGGGCTCACAAAGTTGAGGAGAAGATCGCAGACATCGTAGACAGCAAGACCTTTGACCGCAGCGCGCTCGAGGCCGTGATCCTGGAACTCGACTCGGTTCGCGACGAGATCTCGGACGGAGAAACTTTATTCAGCCGGATCCTTGGTATGCGCGACATGATTCAAGTGCGCTCCGTCGATGCGCTGGCCGAGCTCGAAGAACGCAGCCAGCGCCTTGTGGAAAAGGAAGCCCTGGACTACGGCAAGACTGCAACTCTTGTATTTCATACGAACGGCACAGGCCTCAAGAGCGAAATCCTGATGCGTGTGCGAAATGCCCTCACGCATTTGCTGCGAAACGCGATTGCGCACGGCATTGAAACGCATGATCAGCGCCAGGCTGCGGGAAAATCCCTGGACGGACGAATTTCCGTAGAGATCAAGGAAACGGAGCAGAACGTGCTGGTCGTGTGCGAAGACGACGGCCGGGGAATCGATCCCGCGGCCCTCGCGGAAGCAGCCGTAAAAAAGGGTCTTTTGCTTCCGTCAGAAGCGGAGCAGCGAGCACAGCGAGAAGGCGCGAATTTAATTTTCCTGTCCGGGCTTTCAACGGCGGAATCAATTACGGCGACGGCAGGGCGCGGCGTTGGAATGGAAGCGGTGGAAGCAGAAATTCGCGCGGCCGGAGGAAGAGTGGCCGTTGAGACAGAGCGAGGACGTTATACGAGATTCACACTGTATCTACCGAGAAAATAGACGTATGGCCTGCGATTCGCGAAGGAAAAAGCGGATAATGCTTGTAGATTCCAGAGGCAGAATGCGGAGTGTACTGACATGAAATTGCTGGTGGTCGATGATTCTGCGATGATGCGCGCCGTTGTGAAAAACACGGTCACCGCGTTTGCGCCAAACAAAGACAGCATTGAAATCATCGAGGCCTCCGACGGACAGCAGGCCCTGAACAAGCTTGCCGAGGGCGCGGACCTTGTGCTTCTCGACTGGCAGATGCCCGTCCTCGACGGACTCTCGTTCGTGAAAGCGGTTCGCTCGGCCGGAAACGGCGTGCCTATTATCATGGTAACTTCTGTGACAGATCCGGACAAGGTGATGGAAGCAGGAATGGCCGGTGTAAACGCTTACATTGAAAAGCCGGTGCGCGGAAACATTCTCTGGGAGAAAATCGCGCCTTTCATTCCGTGATGCGCCGGTAGTAACCGTCGTACGTCGCAACGCCCAGCAGCTTGTTCGTTCCGGGCTCGTGAACAAAATCGTGCGAAAGGTCCTGGTATCCGCCTGTAAAGACATGGTTCGTCTGAATCCCGAGCGGATACGGATACGCTCCCTCTCTCTGAAAAAATAATATCTGATTCTTGTTTGTTACCGTTACGCGGCGATGCGTCAACGTATGCTCATACGATCCCGCATACTGCTCATAGACTTCAGGCGGCGGCGGCGTTGCCTTGAACATGTAGAGAGGCGCCGGGGCTCCCGCGTAGGCAGTTGCAAGGTCGCCCAGTCTTGCCTGAAGCGAAAGAAGCATTCCCATTGTGTAGTCATCGTACTTTGGAGGATCACCGAGGTAGAGAATCGCCATACGGTAGCGCGGAAAAATCTGCAGCCACGCGGCGATATAGTCTGCGCCGCCTATGTGAAAGAACGTCACGACCCCTTTTGGGCCGTGCTTCACACGCCAGCCGAGGCCGCAGTATTCCTGGTACTCTGCGGGCGGATAGTAGAGAGGCTGCGACAGCATGTTCTTGACGAGGGCTTCCGAAAGCACGGTGCGGCCTTTGTATCGGCCGTGATTCAAATACATCATGGCAAAGTGCGAAAGATCCTCGATGTTTGTCTGCACACCCGAAGCGCCCGTCAGCTGAACGGTCTTCGTTTGATTCATCTCAAGCGGAGCCAGGATTTCATCATGCATGAATTGATCGAGCGACTTGCCGCTGCGCCTTGCCACGACTTCGCCCAGAATCATAAAGCCCGTGTTCGAATAACGGTAGTGCAGTCCCGCAGGAATGATTTGCGGCGGAATCCGAAACGACAGCTCCGGAGTTTCCTTCATCTCAGGATGAAAGTAACGCAGATCCGGCAGCCCCGAAGTATGCGAAAGGAGGTGCCGGATCGTAACCGGGCGCGAATCGAGTTCCGGCCGTTCCAGCTTCAGCTCCATATAGTCAGAGAGCGGCGCATCGAGATCGATCACGCCTTCCTGTACAAGCTTCATAACCGACGTGGCCGTGAA
>CAZUJO010000254.1:3517-5895 GCA_964619995.1 uncultured Leptospiraceae bacterium | reverse complement strand
GTGTGGGGTTGGTAGTGGGAGTATCAGACAACCAGTTCTTCTTCGCCGGCGCGAGCCACGACGATTTCGCCGGCATCTTCGAGTTTCCGAATGATGTTTACAATCTTCTGCTGGCAGTCTTCGACGTCTTTCAAACGCACAGGACCCATGAAGTCCATATCTTCGCGCAAGAGGGATGCGGCGCGCTTCGACATGTTCTTGAAGATCTTTTCCTGCACTTCGGCTTCCACAGACTTGAGAGCTTTCGCCAGTTCCTGGTTGTCCACTTCCCGGAGAACGCGCTGGATGGCGCGGTCGTCGAGGAGAACGATGTCTTCGAAAACGAACATCTTCTTCTTGATTTCTTCCGCAAGTTCCGGGTCTTCTTCTTCGAGGGCTTCGATGATCGTCTTTTCCGTACCGCGGTCCACGTTGTTCAGAATTTCGACGACGGTGCCCACGCCGCCCGCAGTCGTATAGTCTTCCGAGGCAAGAGTAGAGAGCTTCCGCTCAAGAACCCGCTCCACTTCACGAAGAACGTCCGGCGAAACCCTTTCCATTGTGGCCACGCGGCGGGCCACATCGGCCTGAATCTGATGCGGAAGGGCGCCGAGAATCGACGCTGCCTTCTGCGGTTCGAGATAACAGAGAATCAGCGAAATCGTCTGCGGGTGTTCGTTCTGAATGAAGTTCAAGAGATGCGAAGGGTCTGTGCGCCGGATAAAGTCAAACGGCCTTACCTGCAGCGACGACGTCAGGCGGTTGATGATATCAATCGCTTTCTGGGTTCCAAGGGCGCGTTCGAGGACTTCGCGCGCGTAGTCGATGCCGCCTGAAGTGATGAACTCCTGGGCCATCATGAGTTCGTTGAACTCTACAAGAACCCCTTCCTTGTCTTCCGGCGTGACCTTGTCGAGACGCGCCATTTCAAACGTCAGCGTTTCGATCTCATCCTCGCGCAAATGCTTGAAGATGTCCGAAGCCACGTCGGGCCCCAGGGTTACGAGGAAAATGGCAGCCTTCTGGCGGCCGGTCAAAGATGATTTCTTACCCTGAAGCATAGGAAGCTCCTATCATTGTCGGTCCCCTTTCAAGGTCCGGCAAGAGAAAAAAAAAGGCACGGTTTCCCGTGCCCAGGCTAATCTGGTGTATCCGGCCGAGCCCCCGGAGGGGCTTCGTGGAATGCGTTGGTCTTTGCGCTACTCGTCCTGTGACAGCCAGGTGCGCAGGAGTTTGGCAACCTGATCGGGCTTTTCCCGGGCCAGGTTCATGGCGTTCTCGAGCATTTCGCGCCGCGCTCGTTCATCGACGGACAGTTCGACTTCGGCTGCGCCCTCGTCCGCCACACGGAGTGCGGCTTCACGCATCAGCTGCTGCTGAGCTGCGAGCTCTTCTTCGCGCATCCGGCGTCGGCGAGAGATCTCCCGGCGAATCGCTCTGTAGAGCATATAGATCAGGAACAGTGCGACGACTGCAATGACCGATACGATGAGCAGTCTCTGCATGAGCAGGCGCTGACGGATCTCGGCATCTTCTTCCTGGAATTCCTGTGTGCGGTCCTTCTGAAGATGAGCTACAACGATCTGGTCACCGCGGGAGCCCTTGTAGAGCATGGAAGCTTTCAGAAGCTTCTCGAGGGTGCGGAGTTCCTCTTCGGACGGAGCTGTGTATTTGCGCTCCCATCCTGATCCGTCCGGCTTGTAGCCGACTTTCGTCCACGTCCCGTCGACCATGACTGCAATGGATCGGGAGCGCTCTTCCCAGGGCTGCCTGGTCACTTCCCGCTCGATGCGGTTGTAGTCGTTGTTGCGAATCACGTCCTGGTTTCCGTATTCGGAACGCTGATAGTCAAGATCGCGGTAGCCAGGGGGCAGCTGCTGTTCGGTCCCAGTAGGACCGCCCGGTGTGAAGCCGTTCCCGCGAAACTTCTCGTTGCGAGCGTTCTCGGAAAGAGTCAGCACGCCGTTCGGCATGATCTTCCGGTCTGGATAAGGTGTATCCGGATTCTCGGGCGATTCCTCCACCGGAGTCACAAGGTGCTGCTTCTCTGTGACTTCGTCCCAGTTCATGTCGAGAGCGACGCGAACGATGCTTACACGGTCCTGCTGATAGAATTCATTGAGCGAAGTCTTGATTTCGTCGTACCACTTCCGACGTTCACGCTCCTCAAACTGCTTCTTCCGGTCCACGAGATCGAGTCTGCGCTGCGCTTCATCGATGTCGTCCGGTTCTACGAACTCTTTGCCGTTCTGATCTGTGATGGTGATATTTTCGCGCGTCAGTCCGGGAATGGCGCGATAGATCAGGTTTTTGACGCCCATCACCTGCTTGCGCGAGATGGATTCGAGTCCGGGTTTCAGAGAAAGAATAACAGATGCCTTAACAGGATCGGTGTCGGT
>CAZUJO010000254.1:0-3507 GCA_964619995.1 uncultured Leptospiraceae bacterium | reverse complement strand
GCGAGCTCAACGCGGGCGCTCTTGACATATTCAAGAGTCATCAGCATCTTTTCCAGAGAACCCTTGATCGCGCGATGTAGCTTAACGTCCTTGTCGAACGAAGTTTCATCCCAGCGGGACATGTTGAAGATTTCCCAGCCTTCTACACCGGCCGGGATCAGGTTTTCCTGAGCGAGCTTCGTGACGATCTCCTGGCGGCGCTTACCGTCGACGTAAATCGCGGAGGTTCCGGTCCCGCTGTATTCTACGCCCATGGCTTCCAGGGCCTTGGTGATGCTTGCGTAATCTGTTGCGCTCAGATTTTCATAGAGCAGTTCTTTGGACGGCTTGGATGAATATCCAGCCATCGCTACGAACGCGACGACCACGGCTGCGAGAACGCCTCCGATTGCGAGCTTCTTCGTGTTGTCCAGCCCTGTCCAGAGCTGGGTGATGCGGTCCAGTATGTTTTTCAGACCCTCCGGCATGGTACACCTTCCTGTATTTGTTGTCTCCAGGAGACATAACGCCCCCGAAAGTACAAGAAATTTTTTCTGATTACCAGGAAAATTTTATAAAGTTCGTGTACGTACGGCCGGGGAGGCCTCAGCCTCCCCTTGCCCCTGCGCGAGCCCCCGTTACCTTGGCGTCGTGAGTTCGCGGAATGTGCGCACCAGGCCGTCCGCAACGCTTTTCGTCAGGTTCAGCGCAAAACGGCTCTTCTCTGCCGCAATCATCACGTCATGCACTTCGACGGAATCCGGATCGTAGATGGATCTTGTGGTCAGATCGCGCGACTTCGCATCGACATTCTCAACGTCCGAGATGGCTCTGGAAAGCATCTCCGCAAAACCGCCCGCAGGCGAAGATCGCTGCGTCTCGGGTCCCTGCGGACCGATCTGCATGTGGCGCGGATCGGATGTGCGAAGCTTCGCGTCTCCGAGAGGCACACGATTCGACGGACGAAATTGAGGCATACCCCCTGAGAACTGAATGCCGCGTTCGCTCTGAATATTCATAAATTACTCCTCAATCCTTCCCTTATACGGCTCTCGAAATCTCAAGGGCGCGATTGAACATCTGCCGCGCTCCCTGCACTACCTGCAGATTCGCCTCATACGAGCGCGAAGCCGTTATCATGTCTGTCATTTCTTCAACGATATTAACGTTGGGCATCTCTACGTAACCTTTCTTCGGGCCGATTGCAATCGCATCCGGATGCGACGGATCGTAGACCAGCCGCAGCGGGCGCATATCTTTCTCAATCTTTGAGACCTTTACGCCCTGGCCGGGACCGGTTTCAATGCCGCGCGGATAAACAGGCGATCTCCAGACGCTGCGCTGGTTGATCGGCTCCATAACAACGCGGTCGCGGCGAAACGGACCGTCGCCCTGCGCATTCCGGGTGGTTGTCGCGTTCGCGATGTTGTTGGAGATCACGTCGAGCTTCAGGCGCTGTGCGGTCAGTCCGCTCGACCCAATGTTGAGAGCTGAGAACATACCCATTTCAATCTACCTCAGGCAAGCCTTATGAATGTATTCCAGTTGCGGAACTGCGATCCGATCCGGTCAATGAAGAGACTGTACTGCATCTGGTTGCGCACCATCTTCGACATCTCATCTTCCATATCTACGTTGTTCCCGTCGGCACGCATGCTCGACATGTAGTCGGTGTGCATCACAGGCTGAACGCTGCGATAATCCATGGGACGCCGGCCGTCGATATGCCCGGGATGCAGAGTCTGGAGGCGCGGCTGGTCGGCGAACGATCTCTCTGATTCAACCGCCCGCTTCAGATCCGCCTCGAAGGAGACTTCCGATCTTTTGAAGTTCGGCACGTCCACGTTCGCCATGTTGTTGGCGATGACGTCCCTGCGGGCAGAAACGGCTGAAAGGCCCATTTCAAGCATTTCCAGGCTTCGCATACCTGGTCCGTCAAACATCGACATATCTAGACTTTCGGCGGAAGAATAAAAAGCCTTGATGAATTATGTCGCCCCTCCGACATTTTTCCAAGATGAAACCCACCCTGCTCCTCCTGCTGACTCTGCTTCTCCTGACCCTGTTCTGCCGCAGCGTTTACGAGAACTACGACCAGGGCTCGGCGCCGAAGGACCCGGCCATCCTCCAGCAGTCCGGCTATACCTTCCGCCTGCAGGATGCGCCCAAACGCCGTATGTTTGACACTTTGAGCCTCAAATCGGGCACCTACATGATCCAGTTCCAGCTTCCGTCCACCGGCGATGCCGGTTACGCGCGCTGCGAGCTGACGGGGGGCAAGACGTACGGCTTCAAAGTGACGGAACGCCGATATCTCCCGGAAATCGGCGGCAATGCCCTGATCGGTGCCTGTGTTCCAAAGTAAGCGGAGGGCCGGAGCTCTCGCAGCTCTCCTTGCCTCCGTCATTGTGATCGATCTGGCGCTCCGGCTGTCGCCCGACGTCCGCTATTTCCTTGCAGACAGCGCCGCACACTGCCCCGCCGACTTCTACCTGCGTCTTTGCCCCAATGTCCACGAAACCTTTCGTCATCCGGCTGGATTTTCCTACACACTGACCACCACTGCAAACGGTGAACGCATAACGTCTGCGGCCTCGCCCCGGCCGGGAGCCCCGGAGGTGTGGATTGCAGGGGATTCGATTTCGATGGGCTACGGCGTCTCAGACGACGAAACGGCGGCCTGGCTTCTGCAACGGGGCCTCCCCGATTATGCAGTCAGAAACATTGCAGTCGATGCCGTCGGACCGCGTGCGATGAAGGATCTGCTCAATCACACGGCGGGAGCCCCTTCTGCAATCTACTGGATGTTCAATCCGAGTGATTTCCTCGACGATTCAGCAGAATCAGCCCTGGCTTCGTCGTCCGTTCGACGGATATTGTTTCGTCTGAAGCACGCAGCTTCGCGCAGCGCGGTCTTTGCGGCTCTGCGCGCCAGACGGGAAGCAGGCCGCCGCGACGCTTACGTGCATGGACAGAGCGGAGGCGAAGGCATGCTCGATCCTTCGATCGCAGATTTCACTCATCCTGCATTCGCGCAGATCCTTGCCCTTCGCGATGCAGCCATCGCCCGGTCGGCCCAGCTCTGCATTGTGCTCTATGCCGACGTTCAGGCCGGAACCGATCGGCCCGAACGATCGAACGCCGCAAGGGAAGCGGTGGCCGAGTTTGCGAGAAAAAATGGTCTTTGTACGATCGACGCCCGGCCGGATTTTCTCGCCGCGAAAGAGAATCTCTACCTTGCCGGAGACGGCCATCCCGGGCCGGCGGCTCAGAGAATCTTTGCGGACGTTATCCGCCGTTCCGTCTTGAGCCGAGCAGAGCGTGCAGAATCAGCGCGATGATCCCGGACATTGTGTAAACGAGGACGATCATCAGCAGCAGAGCCGCTGAAACGGTAAAGCCGCGAAAGATTCCAACGAGCAGAAGTCCGGTCAGGATAAAGGCAATGAGAATGCCCAGCCGCACTGGATTAAACCTCTTGAACAGCGTTACCTGCGGCTTGGAGTATTTGATGGTGCTGACCATGAG
>CAZUJO010000253.1:0-5936 GCA_964619995.1 uncultured Leptospiraceae bacterium | reverse complement strand
CTTCTGGGCGGTCCGGCCGCAGGAAGGACTGTCGATGTGCAGATTCCCGCGCGCGAAGACCTCACAGCGGCCGACAAGCGTCTTGAATTGCGCCGACTTACGGCGCTCCTCGACGCAGCGTTCGTGCTTCAGCGCAAAACGGAAATAGCGCCGCTTCTCGAGGAATTGCGGCGTCTTGCGCCGGAGTCTCCGCAGTATGCCTATTTTCTTGCGCTCGATTCCTTCGTGCGCGGCGAAAAAATGAAGGCTCTGGATTTGTCCCGTCAGGCGATTTCGAGAGACGCCGCATTCACACCCGCCTACACAATCGCAGGAATGGCCCTTGCAGAATCCGGTCAGGACAGGCTTGCGATTTCGTTTTTTGAGAAAGCGGTAGAACAGAGTCCGCATGATCCGATCTATCTGCTTAACTTCGCGCTGTGCAAAAACCGCCTGGGGCAAAAACGGGAGGCCATGCTCCTCCTCGATCAGGCGCTCGCTTCTCGCTCCAATCTCGCCCTGGCAATGTTCTGGAAAGCGCAGCTTCTGGCAGAGAGCGGTCAGTCAGCCGAAGCTATCAAATGGGCTCGCGCCGCGATTGAAGGTGGAGAGCGAAGCAATGCCGCCTATCGTCTCTGGCTGCAGCTGGGGGCGGATTTGTCGGAGGCTGACGATGTTGGCCAGGCTATCAATGCTCTGCTCGGTGAGCGAGGCGCCACCAGCCTCCGGCTTGCCGCTGAGTTCGCGCTGCGGATGGGCGAGCACCACAGGTGCGCTGCCGCGCTTGAGAAAATCTTTGCCGCCGACGAGTCAATTCGAGAAGACCGAAGGCGATACGTAACGTGCCTCGCAGCCCTCGGGCGTGACCCGGCACCCTGGATACGAAGCCTGCGCGTGCCAGAGACCGAAAAAGAGGAACTGCGCGTGCTTTTTGATACGTTAGACGACACTCCGGACGTTCTCCAGTCGCGGGATCCTCTGGTTCGACCTGCGAATTAACCAGGATCAGCGAAGAGCGCCGGAGTCTAGCGGCCCGTCACGTCCACTACGATGGAGTCTCCGTCTACGTTGAGGCGGCCGGCAATCGAAGGCGAGATCCGAGCGGATTGCTGGTACAATTCCGGCCAGTATGCCTGCACCTGCGATGGTTCCAGTGTGCGCGGCGCATGGCCTGCAAGCCTGTAATCTCCGCGCAGCGGGACAAGCCGGGCCGCGCGGACTCCTGGTTTCTTGGACTCAAAATCCATAAGCAGGATGAGATTGTTCGCCTGAAAGGGATTGGCGCTTCCAAAAAGAAAATTCCCGAGCGAATAGCATATAACGGTATTCTTTCCCGCCTCGACTCCCTGCGCTGTATGCGTGTGGTGGCCGATGACCGCATCCGCGCCCGCCTGCACAAATTGCCGCGCCAGCGCTGTTTGTTCGGCGGTGGGGAATGGATGGTACTCAATCCCCCAGTGCATGCTGACGATGACATGATCTGCTCGCTCCCGCGCTGTCCGAATTTGTGCCAGTACAGCATCGGGCCTTGCAACGCCGGGGATTCGATCGGTCGCCCACATGCGTTCGTCCCCGATGGCTGAGGCGGCTAACAGGGCGAAGGTAATATCACCCACGCGAAAAAATACAGGCGCGCCGGCCTCGCGTTGATTGGATCCGGCTCCCGCCGTCAAAAAGCCGAGCGAACTCAGGTTGCTGAGCGTTTGCGTGAGGCCCTGAGCGCCCATATCCATCGTGTGATTGTTTGCAAGAATTAGGAGCTGCGGTTTGATGGGCTCAAGCAGCTTGAGCGCTTCGGGGGAGGCGCGAAAAACATGCGAACGGCCCGCTGCCGGCTGACCGCTTTCCACGATGGTTGTCTCCAGGTTCAGAATTCTGAAATCCGCGCGCGCGAACCAGGGCTGAACCTCCTTAAAGACAGACGCCGCAGGTTCTTCCGCAAGCCTGGCGATTCCCCATTGAAAATGCGTATCGCCGGCGAAGAGAAGGGTCGCTTTACCCGGTACGGCAGCTCGATATTCGGCAATGCCAGCTGATTCAGGTTCAGCTGCGATGAAATGCCAGCATATTGGAGAGAGACCGATCACGGCGCCGGCGAGCAGTCGAAAACCCTTCACGACCCCAATCTGCGGATGCGCGCAGATCCGTGAAGAATTTTTCCTAGCAGCTCGCTGCAGCTCGGAAAACACTCGCTCATAGCTGAGGGCCGCGCATTTGGTGCCCATGTTCCGTCTATTGTTCATATGCGCTCTCCCCGTCCTTGCCGGATGCTTCAATCACGTTGTTATTTCACCGTTTGGCGGGGGTCCTGAAGAAACGGATTTGCGCGAGTATGTGGTTCAAGGAAGGCCGACCTCATCCTGTTTTGCTTCCTACTCATCTCGACCCAAGATCGCAGTCATACCGGTTCAAGGAATCATTGGAGCCGAAACCTTTTTGCGGCGCGACGGGACCTCTGTTGCGGCCACGAAGCGGATGCTGGATTTAGCGGCAGGAGATGCTGACGTCGCCGCGCTTCTGTTAATGATTGATTCGCCTGGCGGAACGGTCACGGCCTCTGACCAGATCAACAAGTTGATCAAGGATTTTACGACGCGCACCAAAAAGCCCGTTTTCGCTCACGTAGACGGTCTCGGCGCTTCGGGCGCTTACTACATCGCGGTTGCATCGAGTGAAATCAATGCCGCGCCAACTTCTATGATCGGGAGCATCGGCGTCATTCTTCAGAACTTCAGCATTCGGGGATTGATGGAGAAACTGGGTGTTGAGTATCGCAGTCTGAAAACGGGCAAGAACAAAGACAGCCTGAGTCCATTTCGCGAATTGCGCGACGATGAACGGGAATTCTTTATGCGCCAGTTGAATCAGGCATACGAAGTTTTTCTAGCGCGCATCCTTGAGGGGCGAAAGGGCAAGATCGCCGAAGACGCCCTTCGTCAGCTGGCGGATGGATCCGTTTACTCAGCCGTTGACGCAAAGGAACACGGACTGGTGGATTCGGTCTCGTACATTGAAGAGTATACGGCGCAGGTGGAGAAGCAACTCAATATCTCAGACGCTTTGTTTGTTGCCTATCTGCCGCCGGGTCGCAGCTACAGTTTGTATAATTTGCAGGGGCAGAGGACTTCGATCATGTCACTCTTTGAACTGCCGAACCATCCCACAGCGCAAATGTACTACCTGTGGGATGGCGCTCAGTAATCTCTTAGAAGGTCTTGTTCGGCTCGATCTTCAGCGGATCTTTTTTCGTGTCGCGCTTGATTGTATTCTCATCTGCGCGACGCACTTTTTCACCTCGTTCGGGGCGTGCGGTTTCGTCCTGCAGTTTCGCTACCTTGTCGTCGGTGCTTCCGTTGATCTCGATTCCTTTCATGACTTCGTTGGATTTCATGTCATCGAGAATGGAATTGTATTCCATGATCGTGGAGCGCTGGAAGACCGCGATCTTCTTGAGCGCATTCAGGGATTCTTTGGAAAGCGGGCGCACAGCTTTGTCGCTGATGTCCTGACCGCTGTGAATCGCCAGCTCGCCGGGCTCGGAGAGAATCACTTCCTTGCCTTTGTCATTCTTTACCGCGATCGAGCCGTCATACAGCGCTACATGCGATTCAGTCGAGCTCTGCACGGACATCATGAAAGCCGTTCCGCGCACACCAGCGACGGCCGTCGGTGACTGCACAGTAAATTCACCCGCGCGGTCCATCTTGCGGAGGAAAAAGGCTGATGAGCCTGATTTGAGATCGATTTTGGTCTTCATGTTCTCTTGCAGAGAAGCCAGCGTCATTTCTGTGCTCTCGCTCAGCCGAACGATTCCCTGGCCCTTGATAAAGACTTCGGCTGTGGCTGATGCCGCGGTCGAGATTCGATCCCCTTGTTGCAGCATATCCCCGACATTCAAGGCCTGATCTGCTTCTCCGCGGTGCAGCGTTACCTGTCCCGTCACAAAAGTGGCCCGCGCAACGGCCGATTCAGCCTGTTTTACTTGAGAATCCTGCTTGCAAGCAACCAGTCCCAACAGGAGCGCGAAAACGATGATTCCATTCTTCATAAGAGTTCTCCCTTTCATCAACATACTGGGACGTCGGAGTTGCGTCCAGCAATCAAAATTTATTGCTATTCTGGACGCGGCAAGGGTTCATGGACCCCGCCCATGGCCCGCGATCTGGAAGATATTCAAAAAATCGAGGCCTTCAAAAAGGGGTATTTGCCGGTTCTGGAAGGGCAAATTACCCACGCCAAAGCAGCCCAGCAGCTTCTGACCTCTTCCGTATTCACTCCGGAAGAAAAAAAAATACTCTCAAATACGCTCCCGGAGCTCGACAAACTGCTTTCTGCGATCCAGACCATCACGCGCCAGCTCCTGATGGATCTCAATCCCAACAATCTTCAGAAAGACGCCGGCCGGGATTACCATGCCTTCTTCAAGGGGGACGTTCTCGATCATCAGCTTTCTTATATTGTTTTTTTCAAGACCTACGTCCACCTTGCGCGCTATCTCAAGAATCTCACGGAAACCTGGAAGCGGATTCGCGAAATGGTCACCGAGTCGCGGCTGTCCGACGCTTCCGAATTTCGCAAGCAGCTGCTGCATTTCCGCGTCGGGCCCGTGTTGAACGACATCGACGCATTGAGGACGTTTGTTACCCGCATGGGAATGGTTCTGCAGATCACAAGAGATCCGCTTACCGCGCGGGATTTTGCCGGCGCGGGAAAATACCGCGAGGACATCCCGTATCAGCTCTCGACCGTGTTCCGGGATGACCTAGAGAGTCACATGACGCCCGCTGCCGCGGACTGGGACGCTATGCTTTCGCCCGGGGGCACCGTTTCCCGAGCCGGCAGCGCTGCGCCCGTTCAGGCTCCGCCCGTAGGGGGAAGTCCTTACCGCCTGAACGCAGGGGGGACGCAGAGCTGGAACACCACCGCCTACTACTATTTTACTTATGATCCGCGCACAATGGAGCAGGAGCGCGCGAGGCTGAACAACATCGTTCACATCGATATGCACATGGGCGCAGATCATAACGTTATGCGCTCAGAACGAATCCTGAAGTATACGCGCAAGCTGAACCAGCAGGAAGTCCACGAAGATGTGGAATTCGAGTACACGGGCTTTCTTCACAGCTTCTTCAATCTCGTGATCGAGATTACCACGCTGAACATGGGCATTCCACACAAGATGCGCGAGCTGTTCCTGTTTCATCTTGGTCCGCAGTCGTTCTACTACTTGACGCGCCGGTTTCTGCAGGAGCTCGACACCGGTACGATTCACCGCAAATCAGGCCGCGGCTCTGTGATGGAAAAGTTCGTCCCTGCAGAACTCGTAAAGAAAATCATTCTGGAGTGGTGGCAGGCGCACATTCTCAGCACGGTCGGCATGGAGCGCGATGATGCGGCGCAATACCGGGCCATCACGAAAATGGTAAAGGAAACCTATGATCGGCTTTCAGCGAAAGCGATGGCCGAATACGATCACCTGCCGGAATCCGAGAAAACCGGCAAGAACCGCGCGGAAATCATTCGCGAAAACCTCAACAAGTGGCTCGGTCCTACAAATATCATTGTGTTTCGCCGATTCTTGAAATCGGGAACTGCTTAATACACACCGGCCCACTGGCCACAACCAATCCCGCGCCCGGCCGCGCATGAACCGCGCGGGCGCGCTCCTCAAGCAACGCTGTGCCGGCCGGATCCTCGCAGGATGCCTGGATCAAAAGCGCCCGGTCGAAGTCATCCCAGGATTTCCATTGATGACGCGAATCATTGCGCGCGCCCAGACCTGCCTTGAGACGAATCAAAAGATCAAACTCGGTAGCCCATGCTCGGCCAGGGAGCGGAGCGTCTGCCTCGTGCAGACGATTCAAAAGAATGATTCGCCCTCCATCGGGAACTCGCGCCACCAGCTCGCGAACTGGCTCATACATGTTGCGATCCGTGCCGGTCCAGCAGAAGTAGCG
>CAZUJO010000252.1:1874-5990 GCA_964619995.1 uncultured Leptospiraceae bacterium | reverse complement strand
GGGTCACGTTCTGGGTCTCGCGCATTCGATTGTCGGGAACAACTCCGGAACGGTGACGGCTTCAGCGGGGACGAATCTTCCAGTCATGTTTCCTTTTCTTTACGCGAATTCTCCCGCGAACCTGAACCCTGACGATGCAGCCGGATTGAAGGTGCTCTATGCCCCGTAAAGGTCTGCGAGTCGTCTGCGTTCTGTTATGCGCTTGCCTTGCTTCGTGCAGCAACGTGAGGTTCTGGGAAAAACCGCCCGAAGACGATACAGTCACGCTGCTCTTGCTGCTCGGCGCCGCGGCGTACCTTTCGAATCCATGCAACTTTACGGCTTCGCCTCTAAGCGCCAGCGTCGTTCCTTCCGGCGCCAATGCCGGGCAGGGGAACATCCGGGGTCGATTGCTTACGCGGGCCGGTCAGCCTGCGGTGAGCGCCCTTGTGATTGCGGAAGACAACGCGAATGTCGGCACCATCTTCTGGAGCAGTCACACAAGTCTCAACCGCGATGGATCCTTTCAAATCAGCAGCATTCCGAATGCCGTGGTCGTGAAGCTCTCTTTCGAGCCGATCAGCTCGACTTTTGACAACAGAATCGACCGCCACATCGACTGCTTCAAAACTCCTGCAACCTTCCAGGCGGGCTGGGCGAATTCCAGCGGCACGCTCAGCACATCGCGCGCCTCCGGGCAGAACTACAGCATTGTGGGCGGATCCACGATTGATGCGGGCACGATCTACCTGTTGAACTGATGCCGGAACTTCCCGATCTTGTCTACATTTGCTCGCGCCTGAACGCAATCCTGCCTGGCCGGACCATAGAGAGTGTGGACGTGCGCGAACCGATCGTAATCCGGAACCTGACGGGTCAGCCCTTTGCTGAAGCGCTCATCGGTCGCGTGTTTGCAGGCGTGATTCGGCAGGGACCTTTTCTTGTCTTCGATCTCAGCGGAGGAAGACGCCTCATCATTCATCCTATGCTTGCAGGCGCGCTCAGCGTGGATTCGAAGGGAAGCGGTCTTGTTACCATCCACCATGATGCTGGTCGCCTGACGTATCTCGATGCGAAGAAGATGGGGAAGATCTACCTGATCGATGCCGGTCAGGAGAAAGAGATCCCACGATTCGAAACGCAGGGAGTGGACCTGACATCTGCCGAGTTTACGCGCGATGCCTTTCGCGCGCGCATCGACGCAAGCCGCCGTCAGGTGCGAGCCTTCTTGATGGAGCAGGAACAGATCAGCGCGATCGGAAACGCATACGCGGACGAGATTCTCTTTGATGCTTGCATTCATCCGAAGACCTTCTGCCAGCAGCTGGAAGCCGAAGAAAAGGACCGACTCTACGAATCCGTGAATACGGTCATTCGGCGGGCCATTGAAACGATCGCGAACGCCAGGCCGGCCCTGCAGGAGAAGTATCGCAAGCACATGCTGGTGCGGAACAAAAAGAACGAACCATGCCCCCGTTGCGGCGCAAAAATTCGGCGCGAAAACGTCCTGGGATATGATACATTCTTCTGCCCGGTCTGTCAGCCAGCGAAGCGAAAGCTCTTCATCGACTGGAACGCAGAGGGACCGGCGAAGAAGGACCAGGCGTAACGCGGCGCCGCGCGGATCGCACGCGCCTTCTGCGCGGCGGATCCGGTCTCAGGCTTTGCGGAGAAGCTCCTCCGTCACTTCGAGCAGTTTCTGCATCTGCTCTTTTGTTCCGATTGTAATGCGAATCCATTCTTTCAATCGCGGAGAAGGCCAGTACCGAACGAGAATCTTGCGCGCCACGAGGAGCCTGTAGTAGGCGCCCGCCGGAGTCTCCCCGGCTTCGGCCGATTTCGAAAGCGCAGCCGGCGGTTTTGTGTAGATGAAGTTCGCGCTCGAGTCGAGCGTCTCAAATCCGAGCTTCGCAAGCCCGCCGGTCAGCAACTCACGGTTGTCGATGATCTCGCGGGTTCGCTTTGCGTATTCGGCGCGGTCGAGCACGGCCGCCAGAGCCGCCGCCTGAGCCAGGCGGGACACATTGTAAGAGTCCTTCAGCTTTTCAAGTTCGCGAATGAAAACCTGATCCGCGCAAAGCCATCCGATTCGCGCGCCGGCAAGAGAAAGGGCTTTCGACGCGGTTCCGCTGACCAGAAGCCGCGGATACGCCTTTGTGCCGGCATGGTGGAACACGCTCACATTCCCGAAATCAGCATAGGCCTCATCGACGAGAGTCAGTCCCGGGTTTGCCGCCGCGAACTCAAGAATGTCCTTCTCCGTTTCTGCAATTCCCGTGGGCGCGTTCGGGTTCGCAAAGGCGCATAACGTAAATCCGCCTTCCTTCATCTTTGCGAGCATGGCGCTGAAGTCCAGCTTCCAGTCTTCGCGAACCGGCACTTCCCTGCAGGCAGCCTGCGTGAGGGCGGCAATCACTGGGTAAAGACTGTAGGTGGGATGCGGCGCAATCATTGCACAGGACGGCCCGAGCACGGCACGAAACAGAATGCTCAGGATTTCGTCCGATCCGTTTCCGATGAGAAAGCATTCAGCCGGGCGTCCGTATTTCTGCGAAAGCGCGGCTCTGAGTCTCTGCGAAACGGGATTAGGATATTTCTGCAGCGACTGGCCGTCGATTTCTTCTACGAGCGCGCGGCGAACGGAATCCGGTATGGGAAAAGGGTTCTCGTTTGTGTTGAGCTTGATGACTTCCGGATCTTCTGTCTGCAGTCCGGGCACGTATCCCTCGAGCGCCCGGATGTGTGCGTGAACAAAGGCCGATGCGTTCACTGTCGTTTTGCCATGCTGGCGGCCGCTTCCCTGTCATCGCCAGAAGGGAGATTCTGAGAAGCATAGCTGATGTCCGGTTTCGCCTGTTCGCTTTTGCCGAGCTTTCGGAGAGACAGACCGCGGAAATAGCGGGCATAGGCGAACGAGTGGTCCTTTGCCGGATAACGGTCTACATAGTCCGACCAGAGTTTCACTGCTGCAGAATAGTCTTTGAGTTCCATGGAACTGACGGCCGCATTGTAAAGGGAATCAAATGCCTGCGGAGTCGGTGACTGCTTGCCGAATTCCCAGGCCCTGAGGAAATGCGCGCGCGCTTTCTGCGATTCGTTGATGCTTGCGTAGTAAAGTCCCGCCTCGTAGGAAGACTGAACGCCCGGCTTTTCGCGCACGTCGCGCGCGAGCTTATCTTCTGTGCCGGCGCGGCCCTCCGCGTCTTTCATGAGTCTTACCAGGCGATAGGTTTCCGTGAATCCGTCCGAGCGGCCGAGAACGTAGCCGTTCTTGTCCATGATCAAAATTGTAGGCAGTCCCTCGATTACATAGCGCCGGACGGCTGGATCTTCATCCGCGTTTACGCGCGCCAGGATGAACCCTTTCGATGCTTCTTCGAATTCAGAAGTCGGGTAGACCTGTTCGCGCATCTTGCGGCAGAATTTGCACCAGGGAGCCATGATATCTACGAATACAGGGCGCGAATCCCGGCGCGCCTGTGCGAGCGCTTGCTCCAGGGGTTTCCATTCCGCCGCGGAAAGCGGCCCGAGACTCAGGATGAGGAGAAGACTGACCGGGAGGCGCATGCTTACAGAGAAGCAATCCGGCGTCCTTCTGTCAAGATTTGCGCTCGGCTGCCTGAAGGCGCAGCACCAGGAGCGTGTACGCCGAATTGATCTCGCGCGTCCGTTCGAGACCGGCGGGATTTACGTCGGGGTGGTATTTCTTGAGAAGCGCTCGGTACTGTTTTTTCAGCCGCTCCGGGTCCGGTTCTTCGTCCCTGGGCATTTCGAGGAGACCCAGGGCGTTTGCGATGTCTGTCGGAAGCACGACCTTCTTTCGGACCTCTGCTTCGCGTACGAATCCCCAGTCGATGGCGCGTTCCAGAAGGAGCTCTTTGAGACTTTCAAAGATGTCTTCTTTCTTCAAGATCCGCTTCGCATAGAGTCCCAGCAGATACCCTTCCAGTTTGCGGCGCGACAGAGTGTGCGACTCGATGCCGTGTTTCTTGAGAAATAAAAGCGTCGCGAATTCCACGAGCTCACCCAGATCAAAGCGCGTTTCGCAGTAGAACTCGATTCCATCGGCGGGGTTTCTGCATGCG
Organism: uncultured Leptospiraceae bacterium; assembly: GCA_964619995.1. Lineage (GTDB taxonomy): Bacteria > Spirochaetota > Leptospiria > Leptospirales > Leptonemataceae > JAEUSB01. The sequence continues at coordinate 1,926 of CAZUJO010000252.1, read as the reverse complement.
GAGAGCGCGTTTTCCAGCTGTTTCATGAAGTGCTGGCGATTGAGCAGTCGGG
>CAZUJO010000252.1:0-1864 GCA_964619995.1 uncultured Leptospiraceae bacterium | reverse complement strand
GGCACCGACGAGTTCGACTATGCCGGCCTCGTGAAACTGCCGTCGCGCAAGGTGGAGCCGGCGCGCGTCTTCCAGCTCATCGCGGTCGATGTTGTGGCCCGAGAGGCGCGCCGCCGTGACGGACAAAAAGAATTCCTGCCATTCTTCGAGAAGATCCGGACTGAATGCGTAACCGGCTTTTTCAAGCACGTCGCCTGCATCGTGATATCCGAAGTCAGAAAGCACTTCAATCAGGCGCCCGACATTCTCGGGCCCGAAGCCGTCCAGGTTCATTCCATATCGTTTGCGGCGCGCGTACTGAGCGCGATGGTAGCTTTCGCGCGAAACGCCGAGAATGCCGAGCAGTGTATCGAGCGAGAGTTCCCAGTTCTCTCCCTCTGTCAGCGATTCAAGCTCTTCTACCAGTTCTGTCAGAACGCTCATAAGGATTCCGCCAGCGCTTCGCGCGCCTTCTGCGATTGGACGGTGAAAAGCGTATGTTCGATTTTGAGGAGAAGCTCTTCCAGGTTCCAGCGAGTCTGCGCTGAAATCATTACGCCGTCGCCGCGCTCCTCCAGGTGCTGCTTCTCTTCAGGGGAGAGACGGTCGCACTTATTGTAAATCGTGATCCGGGGAATTTCAAGGAGCTCAAGCCTGCCGAGAATGTCGAGCACAGCTTCCATTTTGTCGGGCCGGTTGGGATCGGATGCGTCCACGCAGTGCAAAAGAAGGCTTGAGTCGCCGAGTTCTTCAAGAGTGGCCTCAAATGCGCGCGATAGTTCCGGCGGGAGTTCATGAATGAATCCCACAGTATCGGACAGAATGATTTCGCGCTCTTCGGGAAAGCGGAGGCGGCGTGTCGTCGGATCGAGTGTTGCAAACAGCCGGTCCTCTGCGATGACTTCAGAAAACGTGAGAGCGTTGAGCAGAGTGGACTTGCCTGCGTTCGTGTATCCAACGATGGACACAACCGGAATGCCGGTTCTCTGTCTGCCCTTGCGGTTGATTTCGCGCCGCTTCTTCAGAGATTTGAGTTCACGCTCAAGCCGCGCGATTTTTTCCTCCACGCGGCGCCGTCCGATTTCCAGTTTTGTTTCGCCGGGCCCTCTTCCACCAATGCCGCCCGTGAGGCGCGACATGTTGTCGTCTGTTTCTGAGAGGCGTCCCTTCAGATAGCGGAGCTGCGCGAGTTCGACCTGCAGCTTACCGTCGCGGCTTCGCGCATTGCGCGCGAAAATATCGAGGATCAATTGCGTGCGGTCGAGGATCTTCAAATCGCACAGTTTCGAAAGGCGCGTCGCCTGCGCAGGCGAAAGCTCCTGATCAAACAAAAGAATTTCTGTGCTTTCCTGAACCGCGACGATCGAAATCTCCTTTACCTTGCCCGAACCAATCACAGTCGTCGGGTCGAGCACGGGCCGCTTCTGAATGATTTCGCGCACGGGCTGAATCCCGGCAGTCTTGCAGAGTTCGCGGAGCTCTGCCATGGAATCTTCGGGAGACCGCTTTCGCCGCATTTCCGGGGTGTAAACGCCCACCAGGAGCGCACGGGGAAGAGGGCTTGCATGCTTGAGGCGTGTTTCCTCGCGGTTGAAATCCGCTTCGAGCTCGTCGAGTGTTTCGCGAAAATCTTCGCGGAGCTGGCCCGGCCGGGCCGGATCTTCAACAAGATAGCCGGGCGAAGTGCCCGGAAGAAGGTGCGCGCTGTAGAAAAGATCGGGCAGACCGTCGCCGGTCATAGTGATCGCAGTAATATAGTCGAGGCGGAGAAGCGTTAAGTCGGCGAGGTCTTCTTCGCTCAAGGGCTCCTTTCTCAGGTGCGTGTGAACGAGTCTCAGTCCGCGCAGACGGGCCGATCGTTCGCGCGGCAGCTCCGGGATAAAGA
>CAZUJO010000251.1:0-5997 GCA_964619995.1 uncultured Leptospiraceae bacterium | reverse complement strand
GTGGTGATCATGCCGCCTTCGCCGGTCGCCAGATTCTTGGTGGCGTAGAAACTGAATGCAGTGATGTCGCTGATGTTGCCGATCATGCGGCTCTTGTATTTCGCGGGAAATGCATGCGCTGCGTCTTCGACGACATGCAGATCAAACTTGTCTGCGATGGCTTGAATCGCATCGAGATCGCAGGGCCGCCCGCCCAGGTGCACGGGCAGAATCGCTTTCAGGCGAAGGCCGCTTGATTTCTCGAAGATCTTCCCTTCGCGCGTTTCGCAGCGATTCTGGATGTAATGCTGAATGGTCGCCGCGTTCAGCAGATAGTCGCTTCTCCCGACGTCGAGAATGCGCGGAGTGGCTCCGGTATAGAGCACCGCCTCTGCGGTGGCGGTAAATGTAATAGAAGGAATTACAACGAGGTCATTCTGACCGATTCCTAGAACTTCCATGCCCAGGTGCAGGCCGGCTGTTGCGGAATTAACGGCAATCGCATGATCTGCGCCCACTGCGCGCGCGAACTCCTCTTCAAACGCATGAACCTCGGGGCCGCTTGTAAGCCAGCCAGACCGCAGAACGCGGTCCACTGCTTCCCGTTCGAGCTGAGTGATGTCGGGACGCGCATATGGCAGACTTTTTTTGCGCACCCGGCGCTGCTCCTTTCGCGCACTTGCCGGGTAGGGAACGCCGACGGAAGAATGCAAAAGGGGGAGTCTTGCCATACAAATGCTATCGGCAAATTCCCAAAATCATGAAGGGAATTGCAATTCTTACAAGCCCCGAAACGATGGCTCCGGGGGATCGCAGTGCACGACGCGTTGAAGCGCTTTTTTTCTTTTCTCAAGCTTCCACGCTTTGCGGACGCAGAGAAAAACACATCCGTCCAAATTCTCGGGGCGCTCATTGCCACCGGTTTCGCGTGTCTTGCCGTCTACGCCGGCATCATCTGGACCTTCATGGGTTTTTCAGCCGTCTACTGGAAGCTCCAGACGGTTCTGACGACGCTTGTCGTTCTTGTAATCGTTTTTCTCATCCTCCGGCAGGGCCATCTGCGCCTGGCAGCGCAAGTTTCCGTCATCGGCGTGGGCTTCGCTCTGGCGATCGCCGGCTTTCCGGCTCGCGGAGTCCTGGGAATTGCCTACGCCAGCTACGCCGTTCTTGTAGTGGCCGCTTCTCTGCTTCTTGGCCCGAGGGCCGGCCTCCTGACTGCGCTCGCCTCAAGCCTGACCGGCGCCGCCATGCTCTATTCCCAGATTGAGCGGGTCGATGACAGCCAGTGGCTGAATCTTTTTTCTTCCTGGGCCGGCGAATCCATGCTCTTCTTTCTCTGCGCCGGAATCGTAGGTTTCAGCTCAGGGAAAATGCGCGACGCGTTTGCGCATGCGAAGGCAGAGCTGGCTCAACGAGAGATTGTTGAACGCGAGCAGAAAGAATCTGAGAACAAGCTCGCCATGGCGCTCAAAACCGCGCGCATGGGAATGTGGGAATGGGAGATCAGTTCCGGCAAATTGACCTGGTCTTCCGCAACCGAAGATGTGTTTCACATTCCTCAGGATCAATTCCCCGCGACCTACGACTCGTATCTGCAGCTGGTACATCCCGATGACCGGGACAGGCTTGCACAGGCAATCAGCTCTTCGTTCGGGCCGATCGGTCTTTTCTCCGTTGAACACCGCGTAGTCGGTCGCGGCCGTGAAGTATGGATCGAGTCGCACGGCAGCGTGGTGAGATCCAGCAATGGACTTCCTGTCCGCGTCGTGGGCACGGTCCTCGACATCACGGAGAGGAAACGCGCGTCCCTCATTATTGAGGAAAGCGAAACAAAATTCCGCACTCTCGTAAACAATCTGAACATCGGGATCATGCTTCAGGGACCTGGCGCAGAAATCCTGACTGTAAACCAGGCGGCGCTCAATCTTCTCGGGCTTGAAGAATCACAGGTCGTGGGCAAGACCAGTTTTGATCAATCCTGGAGCGTGATCGACGAACACGGAAACGATTTTCCCGGAGACAAACATCCAGTGCCCGTCGCGATTCGCGAAAAGCGGGTCGTGATGAATGTGGTTATGGGCGTCTTTCGCCCCACCCTGAGAGATCGCTGCTGGCTTCTGGTAAATGCAATTCCGGAATTGAACCCGGACCGCACGATTCGTCAGGTATTGTGCACGTTCACAGACATCACGGCCCTGCGCGAAGCGCAGGCTGCGGTCATTGACAATGAAAGGCAGTACCGCGGGTTCATTGAGCTTTCGCCGGACGGCGTTGCCGTTCACCAGGATGGCAGCATCGTCTATGCAAACAAGACGCTGGCGAAAATTCTCGGCGCGCGAAACCAGAGCGATCTGATCGGCCGGCGGGTCCTCGATCTGGTTCAGCATGAATTGCGGCCTCTCGTTCTTGCGAGAATTGCCTCTGTCCTCGAGCAAAACATCAATGCGCCCGTCATCGAAGAACAGTTTCAGAGACTCGATGGCGGCCTTGTCGATGTGGAAGTGGCGGCCGCTCCGCACACATGGCGCAACAAGCCTGCGGTGCTCGTCGTAGTCCGCGATATTTCGGCGCGCAAAGAAGCCGAGGCGCGTGCGCGCGCAAGTGAGACCAAGTACAAGACCATTTTCGACAATGCAGCGGTCGGCCTGTTCCTGCTGAATCGCACAACCATGCGTTATGCGGACGTGAATCCGGGCGCGCTCCAGATGCTGGGATACAGCCGGGAGGAATTGCTGCGAATGGGTCCGGCAGACTTGATTCCGCCGGAAGACCTTGCGGCCAATCCGATCCGCCCGGCCAGCATCTCCGAGGGAATGGTGAGCAAACGCCGGCTTCGGAAAAAGGACGGAGCGGTGATCACCGTGGAAACCCGCGTGAATCCGATATCCCCCGACCTGGCTCTGGGCATCGCGTACGATATCACCGAACGCATCGAGATGGAAAAAGCAGCCCTGGCTTCGGAAGAAAGATGGAAACTGATTACAAGAAGCGTGCCGGCCATCATTGTCCTGATTGATCCGGAAGGACGAATGCTTTTCATAAACCGCGTCTTCGAAGGATGGAAACTCGAAGAAATTCTCGGCAAGAATATCATGGACTTCCTGCCTCCGGGTGAACGAGAACTCACACCGGCCAGACTGCGGACCGTTTTTGAAGAAGGCCGCGAAGTTGAGTACGAGCAGACGGGCGCGGGCTCTCCTGGAGAAGAGCGTCACTATGCCGGCAAGATTGTTCCCATCCGGCATGAAGGCAAGATCACGGCGGGCCTGTTGATTGCCACAGACATTACGGCGCGCAAGAAGGACGTCGAACGTCTTGCATACCAGGCATCGCACGATTCTCTTACAGATCTGCCCAACCGCCAGTTTCTCATTGAACGCGCGCTGCGCGCAATCGAAGACGCTGAGAAACACGGACGTCAGCTGGCATTGCTCCTCCTCGATCTCGATCGCTTCAAAGAAATCAACGATACCCTGGGACACTTCACCGGAGATCTGCTGCTCAAGCGCATTGGCCCGCGCATGGAATCATACGTTATATCGATCGGGGGAGAGATGGCGCGGCTCGGCGGCGATGAGTTTGAGATTCTCCTGCCGCGAATTTCTGAACCTGCCGAAGCGGAAGGCATTGCGCAGACATTCCATCATCTGCTTCGCGAACCTTTCCTGCTTGAGGGAATGAACCTGGAACTCGACTGCAGCATCGGGGTCGCTGTCTATCCATTCCACGGACAGGATCCGATTTCTCTGCTGCGATGCGCGGATGTCGCAATGTATCTCGCCAAAAAAAGATCGGCCGGAGTGGCGCTCTATGCGCCGGATCAGGACCGTTATTCGCGCAGGCGCCTCGCACTGCTGACCGAGCTCGGACTCGCAATCCGCGAAAACCAGCTCACACTGCACTACCAGCCCAAATACCGCCTCCTCGACCGAAAGATGGTCGGCGTCGAAGCGCTCGTCCGCTGGCAGCACCCTGTTCACGGTATGGTATCGCCGGGTGAATTCATACCTCTTGCGGAAACAGGAAACTTGATCGTTCCACTGACGAACTGGGTGCTTGAGGAAGCGGCGCGGCAGTGGAGAATCTGGCGGGATGCAAAAATCCCGCTGAAGATCGCGGTGAACCTCTCCGTGCGAAATCTCATGGATGAGCAATATCCTATAACGGTAGAAGGCATCCTTCGCAAATACCAGATCGATCGTTCGCAGTTCGAGCTCGAAATCACGGAAAGCGCCATCATGGCGGATCCGGAACGTGCATTGAGCGTGCTCAACCGCCTTCACGCCCTCGGTGTGGAGCTTTCGATTGATGATTTTGGAACGGGCTACTCGTCTCTTTCTTATCTCTCAAAGCTGCCGATCGATGCGCTCAAAATCGATCTTTCCTTTGTGCGACAGATGATGGAAAGCGAGCGAAACATGGTGATTGTAAACTCTACGGTGCGGCTCGCGCATACGCTGGGCTTGCGCGTCATCGCGGAAGGGGTCGAGGACGAACCGACCCTTCAAACCCTTTCAGAAATGAAATGCGACATGGCGCAGGGGTACCTATTTGCCCCGCCGCGCAGCGCGCACGATCTCACAGAGCAAATCCGGCGGGATTTGCCGCCGCATTGAGCATCACCGGCCCGGAATAAAAGAGCCGTCGAGCAGGCAGGAAACGCCGAGCTGGATTCCGTCAATGCCCGGATTGTGGTCCCTCGGGCCGAAGAAATTCAGACCGATCGCTTCTCCGTTGGAATTGTGTCCGTATGTTAACGTCAGGCGCAATCTATCAGATATAGGCACGCGTAAGGACAGGCCGAGATCGTATGTCTGACGCGTCTGTCCTGGATAGAGAAACAGGCCGCTGCGCACTGCAGGTGTTTCGCCGCCCGCATATGCGAATCCAGTGAACGCGCGCACTTCAAGCGGTCCGAAATCATAACCTGCAAGCACTCCAGCCGCCCCCTGCCAGATCCCCGCATAGCCTCCCAGCTTTCCGTAGCCGCCGAGACGCCAGGAGTCGGACAGATCGAGCACACCCTGAAACAGGACGTCGCCTTTCGCCATCGGCGACCAGAGATTCTGGGAAACACAGGTGCCGCAGGTTTCCGCAAGCCCGTAACGAAATTCAAGTTCGTGCCGCTGCATCTCCCGCGCACGGACTGGCGAAATGAAAGCGAAGATGGCAGCGAGAGCCGCGCCCTGAAAGATCCGCATTGCGCCGCGCGAAGGGCTCATTTTTTGCCGCGAAAGAGCGAGATCACGCTGAATCCTTTCATGAGATGAGCGAGCGTTGTAATTCCTCCCATGAGAGCGCCGGCAACGCCCGGCGAAGATACATCCGCGCCCGCAAGGAAAAGCCCTTCGACCGGCGTGTTCGCGCGGCAGAAGGGGACCTTCTCTTCGCGGAAGCGGTCGGGCACGCATGCAAGTCCGTAGATGGATCCGAGCGGATGTCCCGTGAAATGCTCGTTGGTAATCGGCGTTGAAAGCTCATGAAACTCTACGAGATCCTTCAGGCCCGGCACTCTCTGGTCCACATACGAAATGAGTTCCTGCGAAATTCGCTCTTTGAGCGCTTCATACTCGGCCCCGCGTTTCTTCCACGGCGCGTCTTTCCAGGAGGCGAATGCCGAATAGTCTGTGAATGCGATAATCTCGGCCGTGTGGCTTTTGCTCTCTGGATTCTTGATCGAAGGGAAAGACAGATATGCTCCGGGAATCTTGCCGGACCCAATCCATTCGCTGCGCGCGTCGAATCCTCCGTCGTGGTCGTAGGAAGAATACATCCAGTAGTTCTCTCCGTGCACGCCGAGCTTTCGCGGATCATCCTTCAGTCCGAGGTAAAGCGTCACGTTGGTTGTTACGGGTGCGCTCTGGTAGAAGGTGCGGATGCTTTCGCGGAATGGAATCTCGACGCTCTCAGGAAGCAGCTTCAAGAACGTAGTGTGCGCTCCGGCGTCGGACACAACGACGGGCGCACGAAACTCGAGGTCCGAACCATTTCGGAGTGCAATCAGCGTCGGCATAAGCG
>CAZUJO010000250.1:1161-6006 GCA_964619995.1 uncultured Leptospiraceae bacterium | reverse complement strand
GCATCGCGCAGCGTCGCGTAGCATTCTTCCTGCGCTTTCGGGAAGATTACCTTTCCATTGTCGTACTTCAGACCCACACGGTCCATCTCCGCGCTCCGGGGAGCGACGTACGTTCCCATCAAATCCCCGGTTGCATCCAGAATCGATTCATAGTATTCGACGGCGGATTTCACATCGGCCGGCGCGTTCGCAAATCGTTCGTCTTTTGTTTTCTCATAAGTTTTTGCGTCTTCAAAGCCGCGCTCATAGGCGGCCACAATTTCGTCCCAGTCCACGATGGAACTGAACTGCATCATCAAATCCGAATTATCCCTGAAATAATTACCCTGTATCACGTAGAGCCTCCAGGAGACACCCTCGAAGCCGCACCGGCCGGCGCATAGCCCATTTGGGAAAAAACTCTGGACCGTTTCCCGGGTCCGGTCAATCATCCGTCATGCGCACCACCCGGCTCTTTTTCACCGCCGTCATTCTGCTCGCTGCGTCCGCAATTGCGGGTGAACCCCGGCTGGCGCGAACGATGGATGGCCGCTACGTTCGACTCGACGACGACGGAAAATGGACCTACCTCACGGAAGCGGGTCTCGCCGAATTCATGAAAGCGAGCAGCGCCGGAGAGCTGCGAAGCATCGTATTCCCTGGAGCCGGACTCAAATACGATTCAGGCCGCTGGACTCTGACTGCGAACTCAAACAAAGATGCTGAGTTTACGTTGCGCGACCTCCCCGACGGTCTTTACTGCATGTTCATTCCCGAAAAAGGAACGTTCAGCCTGGATCTTCTCAAAGAGGCGGTCATGCAGAATGCGAAAGGCGCGGCAGAATCATACGAGGTTCTCTCAGAGGAAAGAAAGACCATCCGGGGCAAGGAGTTTCTGATTCTGAAATCAGCCATTCAGGTGAAACAAACGAAATTCATTTTTAAGTACGCCCTCTACTCGGCGGAAGGCTACTCGCTCCAGGTCATTGTTTACGGGCTTGAGGAGACGTTCAAAGCCTCCGAGCCTCTTGCAGACAAACTACTCGAAGCCGCAGTGGTGCCATAGCCGTCGACGCAGCGTCAGCTGTTGTCTGAAAACTGCTCTGTTGCCGTGGACGGTTGATCTGCCGGCGCATCCGAGTCCCACGAACCGCTCGCGCCGCCGCCTCCGAATGAACCGCCTTCGCCTGCAATGCTCTGCGAAGCTGCCGGGGTCGATGAATCTGAATCAAAAAAGGATGAAGTCGTCGAAGCCGAGGAATCCGAGTCATACGAGCGCGATGTGCGCTCTGAAGTATAAGACTCCCGGCGAGAATCATATGAATCCTCGGTGCGGACCGGGCGAACCGGCGAAGACTGGGCGGCCTTCAAGCCCGCAGCAACCAGGAACGCTTCCTCAATCTGTTCGGCTCCGGAAGGCGTGAAAGCGGACGAAGCGCGGCGCGCATAATTTCGCGCAAGACCGGCTCGCCCTGTGTCACGCGCGTTTGCAAAGCGGTCCCCCGCCCGCTCGATTCGGTCAGAGATCTCGCGTATACGAGCGCGGCCAAAACCAAGTGTCAGGATTCTCCACAAGATCAAAAACGGAAGTTTCAGGAGATACATCATGCGTCCTCTCTTCTATGCTTAAAGTACGTCTTCGCCCACTGCGGTAAACCCGATTTCCGGCCCGTCCACTCCCAGAGTCCCGATGAGCCGATGCGAACGTCACGGAGAGGATCGAATTCAAACCCGGCAAGCTCACGATTTCGCAAAACGTAACGCCGGTCCGCAGTCTCGCCGTGCCACAGGTGCAGTATGCTGCCAGGAACGAAACCGACCCGCGAACGAACGCGGGGATAAATCTTCCTGCACCAGGAAACAAAATGACGGACATGAAATGGATTCTGACAGAGAATCCTGTCCATGCAGCGCGAATGCCAGTCCCCGTAGAAGGCATGGGCCATCATGTGGTCTCCGCTGCCTGCGATGCACGCGTCATACAGACCGACTCCCTGAAGCACGCTCCGGCGGGCGGCCCACCCAAAGCCCGTGTGACCGTGCCGGGCAAAATCCCCGGAAAGCAGTTCATGCGCGCTTCGCTTGTGGACGAAGGCCATGCTCTCCCAGGATTCCCCTTCGCCGCGATACTGCCTGTGCCCGCGAGGAAGGCGGATGACGCGCTCAAAGAGCTGAACGACTGCCTCGTCGTGCAGAATCCGCTCCGCGTCGAAGGCGAACTCCCGGTTTTCGAAAAGCAGATCGCAGTCGGCCCAGGCTACGAATTTTACGTTAGGCGGCAATCGACCGAGAAGAACATTGAGAATGCGCTCTTTCTGCCAGAGGACGTCCCCTCCTTCCAGGCGAATGATGTTTGGATCGCCCGGCAGCTCAAATCCTTCCCCGCCGAGCGACGCCTCGGCCGCATACCAGCGAACCCCGGCATCTTCGAGGCCGGCTGCGAACGCGTCAAAATTCTCCCGGCGCGAACGGTAGCGCTCGGGATTGTAATACGAAGTGATCAGGGCAAAAGACATAGTGCGCGAAAACCGTGGACATGCGCTTCTCGGTGGTAAAGCAGAAACCGGGGGGTCCCCCCTGAACAGGGGATACATAACGTCGAAACCCCGTCCCATTTGCGCATTTTCCGCAAGAAATACGCAGTTTTCTCAAAATTGGCTTGCGTGAAAGCGCTGAGGGGGCTGTGATCCGACCGGGCGATTACCGATCGTATACAGAATGGCTACTATCAGCACGTACCTGTTTGAACGCATCCGTGAAGTTGGAGTGGAATGCACCTTTGGCATCCCTGGCGACTTCGTTCTTCCACTGTACGCAGCCCAGGAAGCCGTTGGAATGCGAACGGTCGTTTGCACCCATGAACCGGGCGCCGCCTTCGCCGCCGACGCTTACGCCCGCCACAAGGGGCTTGGAGTGGTTCTCGCAACCTATGGAGCGGGCGCGCTGAATCTCGTGAATCCGGTTGCGATGTCATTTGCCGAGTATGTTCCCGTGCTCGTCGTCAGCGGCGCTCCCGAAACGTTCAAGCGCGGCACAGACCGGCGCGGAAGCACCTACTTCCATCACGTCGTTCGCAATCTCGACAGCCAGCTGCGCGTCTTCCGCGAGATCTCCGCCGAGCAGGCCGTGCTGAACGATCCGAAAACAGCGGGCAAGAAGATCGACAGCGTTCTTTTCAAGATGTTCCTGCGCAGCCGGCCTGGCTACATCGAGATTCCCCGCGACATGACGAATCATGTCATTCCGGATCCGGATCGTCCTCTTCACGAAACATTTCCAAAGTTTGATATCAGTTCGCATGCGATGAAAGCGGCGGTCGACGAGATCGTCAGCCGGCTGCTGAAAGCAAAACGCCCGGTGCTGTGGGTCGGCGTGCTTTCGCTGCGCTACCATCTCGTTCCCGTCATTATTGAAATCGCAGAACGCCTCGGGATTCCCGTGGTGAGCTCCGTTATGGGCAAGACTGCGTTCCCGGAATTCCATCCGTTGTTTCGCGGCACCTACATGGCAGGCCTCGGCAATCCGGAAGCGCAGCGCGCGCTTGAAGAAGCCGACTTTGCGCTGGCCATCGGAGTGATTCCGTCCGATTCGAACTTCGGGATGGTGCCGGATTTGAATGTGAGTCCGCAGCGCCTGATCAACCTGAATCAGCGCGACATCATGGCCGGTCATCACAGATACGACAACCTGCCTCTCGTCGATGTTGTGCCGGAGATTCGCGCAGAGGTCTTCGCGCGTGTCAAAGGTCCCGCAGCGAAGTATAAGATACCGGCTCCCACGCCCGAGTCGTACGTGCCGCCGCGCACGACCACGCCCCTCACGCTCAAGGAAATTATCGCAGCGCTGAAAACACTGAACCCTGGCGACTTCAGCTTCATCTCCGACATCGGCGAGTCGTGGTTTGTCGGCCTCGAGCTCAAGTCTTTGAACTTCATCTGCTGCGCCGACTACTGCACGATGGGATACGCCGTGCCTGCGGCGATCGGCAGCGGCATTGCAGATAAAAAGCGGCCCTTTGTCATCGTGGGCGACGGCGCCTTTCAGATGACCGGCACAGAGATGGCCACTCTGCTTGAGCAGATGGTGCCCGCTGTAGTTCTCCTGCTCAACAACGCGCATTACAATATGCTCGGTGCCTTTGACGGCGAGCGGGAATATTTCGAACGACGCACATGGGATTACAGCGCATTCGCAGAATCCATGGGCTGCCGGGCGGTCAAAGTTACAAACGCCGCAGAGCTCGCCGATGCCCTCGACGATGCAGTCAAGTCGCGCGCGCCGATCCTCATCGAAGCCATCATTGACCGCAACGATTCCACGCCAATTCTCACGAAGGTGAAATCGCGCCTGAAAGGCGCCCGCCTCTCTGATATGTTCGGCCCGGCCGGCGCGGTTACGCCGCCTCCGCCCTCGAAGACGGCAATGGTGTCTAACGGCAACATTCCACCGGCAGCCCGCAAGGCAAAGGTCCGCCCCGCAAAACCGGCGAAGCCCGCACGCACACCGGCGCAGGGACGCGGGCGCAGCGTCTCGAGACCTGCGCGAAAGGCGAAGAAGACCGTGCGCGCGAAACCAGCCGGAAAACGCAGACCATCCGTAAAGTTGAAGACAAAAGCCAGGGCATCGCGTAAATCTGGAAGAACCAGGACCGCCCGGAAGAGGAGATAGCCATGCCGATCGTATCCGCAGTTGGCCACAGTGACTACGTAGAAGAGCCTTTTGAGGCCGGTCAGGAAATCGCAGACATGGTTCTGCAGAAGATTGCTTTGAGGAGTCACTCCGTCGGCGTATTGTTCTGCAACATTGATTTCAATTTCAGCGAACTCATCCGCGGCATCAAGAGCAAACTGAACATTCCAATCGTCG
>CAZUJO010000250.1:0-1151 GCA_964619995.1 uncultured Leptospiraceae bacterium | reverse complement strand
AACGGAAGGCAACAACGACGGATACCTGGAAGACTCGGCATCGCTCATTGTGATCAGCTCGGATGAAGTGCTCGTCGGCATGGGAATCGGAAGAAATCTCTCAGAGAACTCCGAAGCAGCTATTGAAGACGCTGTCCGCCAGGCGCAGGCCATGCTGGGCGGAACGCCGGCGCGGCTCGCATTGACCTTTCCCGACATCACAATGAAGCCGGTTTCCGCAGATCACATGCTTGCAAAACTCCAGGGATTGCTCGGCCCGGATGTGAAGATCGCCGGCGGCCTTCCTGCTGACCTCTACCGCTTTCAGAAATCCTTTCAATTTTTTAACGATGAAGTTGTATCGGATTCCATTCCGATTCTCCTTCTCGCGGGCGACATCGACCCGATCGTGGTAACGCGGAGCGGCTGGATTCCGATCGGCGAGAAAGCGACGGCGACCAAAGTGAACGGGAACGTGGTTCTCGAAATCAATGGCGAGCCGGCCGTAGAGTATCTGAAGCGCTATATTCCCAAGATCCTCGACGATCCGCAGTTGTTCGCATCGTACCCGCTCGCCATCCTTGACGAATCGCTCGGATCAGACATCAACAAGTATTTCGTCATCCGCTCGCCCTTCTCCTATGACAAAGACACGGGATCGGTTGCGTATGCGGGAGAGATTCCGCCTAACGCTACAGTTCAGCTTGCGCGCGGCTCGCGCCAGGACATTATCTCCGGCACCACCGACGCCGCATCAACGCTGACGCAGAAGGTCGCCGACAAGAAGCTCAGCTCCGTGATCTTCTTCAGCTGCGCGGGTCGAAAGATGATGCTCGGCCTCGACACAAAGAAGGAAATGGATGCGCTGCTCGGCTCTGTTCCGAAGGATCTCGCCATCAACGGATTCTACTCATACGGAGAAATCGGATCTCTTGACTCAAACGAACAGAAGCTCCAGACGCCGCGCTTTCACAACTGCACCATGGTGCTCTGCGCTTTCTGAGGATTGAATGGAAACAGCAACAGTAGACCTCGCGATCGAGAACAAGAAACTGCGCCGTGAAATCGGACGCCTTTCGCGCAAGAACGCAAGATTTGAGCATGAACTGATCCGGCTCGACAAGACCGCACAGGCCAACGAGGCGCAGCGGGAGCCCAACGAGGCCGTGGCG
>CAZUJO010000249.1:0-6009 GCA_964619995.1 uncultured Leptospiraceae bacterium | reverse complement strand
GTTCTTTGCCAGTTCGCGCGCCTCGGCTTCCTTTCCCGCGAGCGATGCCGAAATTCGTTTCAGCTCTTCCTGGAGCTTTCCGGCGGCCGCCTCCGCGGCCACTGCGCGCCGCGTCTGTTCGGAAGCCTCGGCTTCTTTTGCCGCCAGCGCTTTCGCAGTGCGTGAGAGTTCTTCCTCGGATTTCTTCTCGTCGCGCACGGCAGCTGCGAGCTGGTCCTGTGTGGATTTGAGTTCCGCTTCTCGCGCGGAGAGCACCTTCTCAGAGCGCGCGAGTTCTTCACGGACGGTTTTCAAATTTCCATCTGATTCCGCCAGGCGCGACTGCGCTTCCTTCAATTCTGCTTCTCTGGAGGAAAGGTTCTTTTCTGTCCGAGTCAGCGACTCGCTGGCCTGCTTCAATCCCGCTTCGAGAGAAACAACCCTGGCCTGGGCGTCTTTCAATTCCGTTTCGCGCGCAGCGAGTTCTGTGCGGGTGGTTCTGAGATCTCCTTCAACTGAGACCAGAGAGCGATACAGGTTCTCGCTGAATTTCTCGAAATCGATCTTGAGATCTCCTGTCTTTCTGTCTACGAAGCTGACGCTTCCCAGGAGCTTTTCATAGTCCTGCTTTCTCTGGCGCTCCTGATCGAGCTGGTCCTGCTTTTCGCGCAGCTTCTCTTCCATCGCCGCAGTTTCCTGCAAATAGTCCATGCTCACGAGAAGCACGGTGTTGAAGCTCAAGATGAAGATTCCGAGGACGCCAAGCCGCGTAACGGTTTTCTTTCCCGTTTCCTTGTCCGTTTCCATGAAGCCGTTTAACGTTGCGTATATGCCGTACAGCAGGCCAAAAGCGGTCGAAATCGCCTTGATGAAGAACATCGTCAGTTGCTCGGCCGCTTCGCCCGTGAAGAGGAAAAGCGTGAGCCCGGCCGCAAAAAGGAAATACGCGGTGACGGCGAATCCGCGGAAGAGAGCCCGCATGGTTCTATGATCCCGGTAGGTGGAGACAAGGACGTAGACGCCTACACCGAACAGGATCGTGCTGAAACCGTATTTGATGATCTGTATGAAAAGCTGATACATAACGTTATCCGGCGTTGAAATGCGCCCTTGCGGGCGCGAAAATAATCAGAAACTCCCGATATTGATGACTTTCGGGCTGGTGATCACGGGATGTCCTTCTGGAACCAGAATAGAAACGGGCGCCGGCATTCCGAGCGACGAATCTTTTTTCCCGATCCAGATTTTATAAACCATCCCTTTGATGGCGCTCGATCCGTAGCCGTCGCCATTTGAGCGTGTGGCGTTGACTCGAGTGATTACGATCGGATCTGCGTAGTGCTTTATATCATTGAAATCTTTCTTCAGAGAGAACGGTTTAACCGTGCTTCGCAGAGAACCTTTTTCGTCCGTGACGAGGCTCCCTCCGGCGATTTCCGAGAACCGTTTCGCGCATTCATCAAGGTCCTTGCTGCTGCGCAGAATGCCGACATACTGATCGAGGACGGCCTTCACTGCGGGCGGCAGTTTCTCAACGGGGATATCATTCTCTTTTGACTGCGCGAACAGCGGCAGGGCGAGGATGCAAAGGATCAAAGCGGATTTTCTCATGCGTCTTAGACGCCGGTTTCGCCCGGAAAGGTCAAACAGATTCAGAGCGGATTTTAGTTCTTGCAGAGCCGGCCTGCGGGGGCCGGCTGTTTCCATGTGCGGCCGATTCGCTCTCTACGAAGAGGCGGAAGTCATTGAGCGCGAGTTCGGAATTCAAATCCCGTTCGAGCTTCCGCCGCGCTACGACATTCGCCCCACGGAAAAGGTTCTCGCTTTCACTTCGCGCGGCGCGGAATGGATGAAATGGTCGCTTCTGCCTTCCTGGGAGAAATCGGATAAAATAAAATACGCGACTTTCAACGCAAGGATTGAAGACGCCGTCACGAAGCCGGCGTTTCGCGGAAGCCTGCGTGAAAACAAGCGATGCATTATCCCGGCCAGCGGTTTCTATGAATGGAAAGAGGTCGGCAAACATAAGGAACGCTATCTGTTTCGCCGGAAGGATCACAGGATCATGGCCATGGCCGGGCTCTTCGACGAATGGACCGGCCCGTCGTCCGGGAAGATCGTCTCGTGCACAATTCTGACTACGGAGGCAAACGAGATCGTCCGGCCCATTCATGCGAAACACCGCATGCCGGTGATTCTTGAGGCCGAGGAAATCGGGGAGTGGCTTTCGCCGCAAAACGAGTCAGAGCTGCTGCTCGGGCGGCATGAAACTCCGTTTGCGTCGGATAAGATGGAAGCATTCGAAGTGGATAGTTCTATAAAAGTTGAAAGCTCTAAACTAATCGAGCCGCGCGAGCGAGGTCTATTCTGAGTCGCCCCCATGAAGGCGCCGTGCAGTCGCCTGCGAAAACAAAGGATTGCGCGTTATGTCGCAATGCGGCGCTCAGCCGCCGGTTGTAAGGATGAAATCCTTGAAGCCCTGAAGCAATTCCTCTGAGCCTGTGAAGAGAAGTTCAAGCTCATCCGTTTCGAGATTCAGGATGATCGGAGTCTTGAGCGAACGCGCAAAATCCTCGGAGGTCAGTTTTTCAGACTGATCCTGCAGAAATTTATACCATGTTGCGAGGACAATTTTCAGGTCTCCCGTTTCGCGGACGGGTAATGTGATTACTTTTTCGTTGCTCATGAGGACTCCCGCATGGGATATTACCAGAGTCGGAAGCTGTAAATCAAAATCTGAAGCCCGCGCTGACAAAGAACTGCGTAAAACTCCACGTTATCTCCGCTCGGTCACGGATGAGGCTTGCCTGGGTCGGACCGAGGATCGGGTCCGGCGTCACAACAAACGTAGATGCAAACTGAGTCGGCGAGAGAGCGAAGTATCCGCCGTTCCGAAGGTTGGCCCAGTATCCGCCCGACGAGTTGACAATGCCCGTGAATCGTGTCATGTACATGTAGGTTTGCGAGACTCCGGCGCGAAGAAACACATGTTCGCCCAGGTTTCGGATCACAGCCCCCTCAATGCGTGACATGGTGCCCTGCGTTCCTGTATGGCTGGTCTGCAGGCGGCTCAGCTGGTAAGGGCTGAGGTAGTATCCGTCCGTGCGCCACTTCGGTTCACCCATGAACCCCAGCACGCCTCCGATTTCATAGGCATAACGGGCTGTGCCGGCCGGTTGGATTCGGTAATGATAAGTAAGTCCAAAGTATTGGGCAAAAAAACTCCAGCGGGACTGGAAGTACACAGCATCTGATCGAAACTGCCTCATGGAAATATCAGGCGCAAAAAGGCGCCCGTACATGAGTCCCAGGTAGCTTTCGTCTGAGATCAGCTCGCCAAAACGAACAAAGGCTTCTCCCGATTCCATGGTGCGGAAGTGCGAATGCTGCGTGACCGGCAGGACGTACGGGTTTACGGACGTGCGGAAGTTGTCGAGGCCCTGATCGAAGGACCCCGGGTTCCGCGAATTCGCCATTCCCGTCGCGCCGATTTCGATTGGAATGGCCGAGAGTCCGCCCGCAGCCGCGAGAAATGCGGCCGCAGTGAGCGCGTGCCAAAATGCCTTGACCTGGCTTCTTGCCCGGCCTACTGCATCCCATCCTGCCATGAGTGAATCCATTCCCTTCCTTTCAATCCCCGTCGTTTCGCTGATCCTGGTTGCGGGCCTTTTCCTGACCATTCGATTCCGCGGAGTCCAGTTTCGCGAGTTCTTCCTGGCCTGGAAGGTGGTTTCCGGAATGCTCGATCAGCCTGCAGGGCGGGAAAGGCTCACCATCTTTCAAACATCTCTTGTGGCCGTTTCCGGAATGGTTGGTGGCAGCGTGCTTCTGTCCGATACGCGCGTACTCGAAAGCGGCAACTGGCTGTGGCTCGTCTTCTTCGTCATTCTCTACGCGCCGATTCAGTTCAGCATCGGCGCCACTGCGTCCCGGGGTCGATCGTACGCCGTTCTCGCCGCAGTCATCCTTCTGATCTTGCAGGGCATTTCGCAGACCGCATATTCGGCTTCCGTTGAGATGCACCTGGCCTGGCCGCCGCTTGCCATGGCCCTGATCGTTGCGGCGTTTTCTGCGGCTCTCGTTTTTTCTCCCGCGCAGATCGGCGGACGAATTTTCGCCTGGATTTTCCTGGCTGTCCTCGTTTTTGCGCTTCGCGGGGCCTGGATGGGCGGCGGGGCTGCCGGATTTCCTCAATTGTATCTGAGCACGAATCTCTCGCACATCGCCTCCGCTTTGTTTGGCGCCATCACGTTATGCGAACTTGCAAGGCAGCCGTTCCTCTTTTCTTTTTCGCGAATCGCTCCGGCCCGCGCTGGACTCGTGTCGCTCTTGCTGGCCATGATTTCGCCCTTTGTGTATGCTCTGACCGCGTATATAATGGAAGCAGCCGCGCCTGCTGACAGCTGGATGATTTCGATCGCAGTGGCCGCAGGGCTCATACTCTGGAGTTCCTCGTGGATGTGGTCTTTGCGCGGTTTTCTTCCCGGTCAGAAGGGGACGATTGCTGCTCTCGCGTTCGCAATTCTTCCTTTCGTCATGCAGCATGTTTCTTACAGCGTGATGATTGAGATCATCACATTCGGCGCGGCGGCCGGAGGGCTTGCGTTCGCATTCTTGACTTTCGAAGCATTTACGAAATCAGCCGAGGCTGAGAAGATGCTCGGAGAGCTTCGAGCCGCACACAGGTGGGAATTGAGCAAGGATATCTATCTGTTGTTTCTGACCATCCTGCCGCAGAATTTTCTCTCTCGCGCTTTCGGCTGGATTGCGGCAACTCCGCTCCCAGGTTTTGTGCGCGAACCGATCCTTCTCGCGTATTCGCGCGCGTTCGGCGTGACCGTCGAAGAAGCCGCTCGCGAGATCAAAGAATACTCTTCCTTGAATGATTTCTTCACTCGCTACCTGAAGCCCGGCGCGCGGCCGATTGAGGGAGATAACAATGTGATTGTTTCTCCGGTGGATGGAACCGTGCTCAGGTTCGGCGACATTGTCGAAGGCCAGCTCATCCAGGCGAAAGCGATGGAATACTCACTGCGCGATCTGCTCGAATTCTCTGAGTATCTGCAGGACTTCGAGGGCGGAAAGTTTCTCGTAATCTATTTGAGTCCGCGCGACTACCACCGGATTCACTTCCCGATAGGCGGCGAGGTTCCGGCATTTTCCTATTCGCCGGGCGATCTCTTTACGGTAAATCCCATGGCGGTCGAACGCCTGGACGCTCTTTTTGCAAAGAACGAGAGGCTGGCTACCTTCATTCAAAATCCCAGAGGGACCATCGCGCTGATCAAAGTGGGCGCAACGAATGTCGGCCGCATCTGCCTTGCCTATGACTCATTTAAGACGAACCGCTGGTTTCGTCGTCCCTTGTTCAAACGTTATTCGCCGCCTATTTTTGCGAAGCGCGGGGATGAACTGGGCCGTTTTGAAATGGGATCGACGGTGATCCTTCTGTTCCCGCACGGCAAGGTTGAATTCATGCCTGTTATACAGGAGAAAAACAAAGTAAAATTTGGCCAGGGAATTGCAAAATGGATCTGAGTTCCATCGTTATCACCGTTGCGGGTCTTTGCCTTTTTGAAACGGTTTCGAGCATAGACAACGCGATCATCAACGCCGAAGTGCTCGGAACCATGAAGCCGAAGTACCGAAGATGGTTCCTCATTTACGGGATTCTCATCGCCGTTTTCATCGTGCGCGGCACTCTTCCGTGGCTGATCGTGTGGGCCGTCAACCCCGGACTCGGTCCGGTCGGCGCCTTCACGGCTTCATTTTCTAACGACCCGCGCGTTGTGGATTCCATCGAAGCCTCTGCGCCGATTCTGCTCGTAGGCGGCGGGACTTTCTTGATTCTCCTTTTTCTTCACTGGCTGTTCCTCGAGCCCAAGAACTACGGTCTTTTTGGCGAGCGATACATTGAAACGCAGGGCGTCTGGTTTTATGCGTTTGCATCCATCGCGCTGCTTGTAATTGTTTATCTTTCTATACAAAAGGATGCCGTCATGGCGCTCGGTGCGGTCACCGGATCGACCG
>CAZUJO010000248.1:0-6030 GCA_964619995.1 uncultured Leptospiraceae bacterium | reverse complement strand
GTTCAGTCGCTTGTCAGGTCTTTCGGGGAGCCGCCCGTTGAGATCCTGAAGTCCCTGACCTTTGAGATTGAGCGCTCTCAATTTGTTGCCGTTACAGGCCGATCGGGATCAGGCAAGTCGACCCTGCTCTACACCGTCAGCGGACTCGATGACATTACTTCGGGAAAAGTTGAAATGCTCGGCATGAACATGCACAATTCCCATGCTCGTGAAATCGAGCAGATGCGAAACACGCAGATTGGATTCGTATTTCAGTTTCATTATCTGCTTCCTGAACTGACGGGCATGGAAAATATTTTGATGCCAGCGCGCAAGGTGCGAAAGGACAAGGAATTCCGTCCCTGGGCCGAGGAGCTGCTGAATCGGTTTGATCTCGTCGGCTGCGAGAATAAACTTCCATCACAGATGTCCGGAGGACAGCAGCAGCGCGTGGCGCTGGCGCGTGCATTGATTATGAAACCGCAGGTGCTCTTTGCCGACGAGCCTACGGGAAACCTGGACTCCGCGAATTCCGAGATCGTTCTTGAAATCTTCGAAGAGGTGAATCGAAAGTACGGAACGACCATCATCATGGTAACGCATGACGAGGGTTATGCGAGCCGCGCGCATCGCCGGATTCATCTGGTAGACGGGCGCATTGACAGCGACGAGAAGCCGCGCCGTCACAAATGAGCAATTACTTTTCGAAGCCACTGCTCCTCGCGGCTCTTTTTTGCTGCGGGACGCTTGCGGCCATTCCTCGCGAAGCTTCAACCGGCGCGGAGGAACCTGCAATTCCCGCCTTTGAGGACTTCAAGAAGGGCTTTCAATCCTCGGAAGCGGTGTATCTCGATCGGCGCGGCCGCACGCTCCTCGAGGTGCGGCTCGACAATGAAAGCAGGCGAATGCCCTGGACTTCCCTTGAGCGAATTTCGCCGGCGCTGATTCGCGCGGTAATTCAAAGCGAAGACCGCCGCTTCTATTCGCACGGCGGCGCCGACTTCCTTGCTCTGTTCAGCGCGCTTTCTGGCCGGATCTTTCACAACTCGCGCAGAGGCGCAAGCACCATCACAATGCAGCTTGCTTCGCGTCTCGATGAGACGCTCGCTCCGGGCCCTGGCGGGCGCAGCTACAGCCAGAAATGGCGTCAGATCAAGAGTGCTCGCAGCCTCGAAGAGACGTGGTCGAAAGACGAGATTCTCGAGGCGTACTTGAATCTGGTTCCATTTCGCGGCGATCTGGAAGGCATTGCGGCGGCGTCCGAAGGACTCTTCGGCAAAGATCCCCACGGCCTTACCGATCTCGAAAGCGTCATTCTTGCCGCTTTGATTCGCAGCCCGCAGGCCGAGCGCGATGATGTGAAACGTCGCGCGTGTATGCTCGCATACTCCATGAAGCTGCCGATCGGATGCGCTTCGCTGGACCCCGACCTCGACCGGGCTTTCAGCGGCAGTCGATGGATTCGGCCTCTTGCTTCTCACGCGCCGCACTTGCCCGGATTGATTCCACCGCGGCAGACCGTGAACACCACGCTTGATCTCGACACGCAGCTTGCCGTGCGCGAAATTCTGCACAGGCATCTCGTTACGGTTCGCAATCGCAATGTGCGCGACGGAGCGGTTCTGGTTCTCGACAACAAAAGCGGCGATGTGCTCGCGTACGTGGGATCGAGCGGAGAGCTCTCAGCGGCGCCGCTTGTCGATTCCATTCGGTCGCGAAGGCAGGCAGGATCTGCTCTGAAGCCTTTCGTTTACGCTGCGGCTCTTGATCGGAAGCTGATCACAGCATCGACCCTGCTCGATGACACTCCGATGAATATGCCCGTTTTTTCCGGAATTTACCACCCCGAAAACTATGACCGAGAATACTTCGGTCCGATTCCGGCGCGGCTTGCGCTTGCTTCGTCGCGCAATATCCCGGCCGTTCGGCTCCTCTCCATGGTCGGCGTGGATTTCGTGCTGAACGGATTTCGCGCCATGCATTTTGCAGAGCTGCGGGATGCGGATTACTACGGCCCTTCCCTTGCGCTGGGAAGTCTGGACGTGACTCTATGGCAGCTAACGTCCGCATATCGGATGCTGGCCCGCGGCGGTGTCTGGGACGAGCCTTCTGCGCTGCGAGAGCGATCCGCTTCCGAGCAAACGCGCGTTCTCTCTCCTCAGACCGCGTTCATCATTTCAGACATTCTTTCTGACAGGGAAAGCCGCAGCCTTACTTTCGGATTCGAAAACATTCTTTCCACACCATTCTGGTCGGCCGTGAAAACCGGAACGAGCAAAGACATGAGGGACAACTGGTGTGTCGGTTATACGGATCGATTCACGGTCGGAGTGTGGGTTGGCAATGCAAGCGGCGAGCCAATGTGGAATGTCCTCGGAGTAACCGGCGCAGCCCCGGTCTGGCTGGAAGTTATGCGGTATTTACATTCTGGGTCCGCATCGGCGCCGCCTGTCAAGCCGGACAAAATTGTGACCGGGCAGACGAGCTATGGTCAGGAGTACTATGTCGAAGGAACAGAACCGGTTCCAGGGTTGCCCCTGCAGAAGGAGCAGTCACACATTGTGTATCCGGAAAGCGGTTCAGTCTTCGCGCTCGATCCGGAGATACCGGCGGAGCGGCAGTTTATTTTCTTTCGGGCGGCATCATCGCACGATGTGGAATGGGTTCTCGACGGCCGGCGCATCGGGCGAAAGCTGATCGTTCGCTGGGCTCCGGTCCGCGGAAATCATCGCCTTACACTGCAAAGGTGCTCTGAGCGGTGCCGCGATGTTGAGTCTGTGCAGTTTTCGGTCCGCTGATCATTCGAATCCGAAGAGCTGCTTCTCTATGATGGCACAGAAGATCTGTCCGATCATGATGTGGCATTCCTGGATTCGTGCCGTCTCTGCGGTCGGCACAATGATCATGTGATCGGCGAGTTCAGGCTGCTTTGCAATCTGTCCGCCTGTGCCGCCGGTCAGCACGATGGTATGCATGCGTTTCTTTCGGGCCGCTTTGAGAGCCTCTACAATGTTTGCCGAGTTTCCAGATGTTGTAATGGCCAGCAGCGCGTCTCCCTGTCGTCCGAGTCCTTCGATCTGCCTCGAAAAGATATTCTCGAAGCCGAGGTCGTTGCCCGCTGCCGTTACGGCTGCTGCGTCGCCGACGAGCGAAAATGCGGGGAGAGAAGGCCGTTCCGGCGTGGCCCGATAGCGGATCAGGAGCTCTGTTGCAATGTGCTGCGCGTCGCCTGCGCTGCCGCCGTTGCCGCACGTCAGCATCTGGCCTCCCTTCTGGAGCACGTCGGCGAGCATCAGCCCGGCGTCCGAGATAGCCGGAGTCGAGCGTTCCAGCAGCAACTTCTTGACATCAATACTGCGGCTAATATGTTCCCGAACAAGGGTTTGCATTCGGTGACTCCGCCGGAACGGGGGCCGTCGTCAATTCGAACCTGGAGGGAGCATGGCAGAAAATCCGCGGTTCATTGCGGCGCTCGATTTCATTCTCAATCAGGCGAGCCCCGCTGAGCTCGATGCGATCGCCTCGGCTCTTTCCCGCAGAGGAAATGCGAGCGCATCGGGTTTGAACTTCAAAGAGATGGCCGGCAACATTACGCAGGGGCTCGCAGGTCGCTTTGCGATTCCGGACAACATGAACGAAGTGACTCGAAACATGGTGCGAAACATGATTCGGCAGCACGAACCCAATATTCCGCCGGAGCAGATCGATGTGCTGCTCGACAAATGGGTGCCGAGTCCGGAGAAAATTCGCGAAGGACAGGAAGGCCGGTACCCGCCCGAAGTTATCTACTCAATGGCAGAGCAGTTTGTTCAGTACGGAATCGGCAACATGCCGGAGTCGGAAGTAAAAGAGCTGAAATCCGCAATGCCGGACTGGCACGAAAAATACTGGAACATCTTCAGCCCGGTGATTCGCACTCTAGTCGGCGATGTAGTTCGCGGCAGACTCGGTCTTACGGAGTTTCGCGCGCGCCTTCGCGCGCATCTGCGGCTCTGATGAAGATCCTTCGCATTCTCTTCGCCCTGTCGCTGCTTTCTGGATGCGCCTCCATGGACGCAGACGACCACGAATCCGTTCCATCTTCGGACCGGCTTGCCGGTGTGTATGACCGGTCGTCCGGAACCTATTCAAATCTGGCGCTCGGATTCCGAATTAAGCTTCCCCTTCCATGGATGGTTTATGAGTCCGAGACAAAGTTGCCCGCCGAGGCGCGCGCTTTTGCGGCGAATATCCGGGAGAACGGAGGCGAAATGTTTCTCTTTGCGCATAACGTTGAGCAGTCCATTTTTCTTCGCGGCATTTCAGAGGAGACCGGCCTCGAACTCGAAACGTACGCCCAAAAACTCGAGGAAGCGAACCGCCGAGAATTGCTCCCGGGTTCAAAACGGGAACTGATCCGGATCGGAGGCAGGCCGGCAATCCGATGGATCTATGATACCAGTCTGGCGGGAAATCTGCGGGTTCGGTTCTGTGAGTATCAGTTCCGTCGCGATCGTTTCAACGTGCGAATGAGTTTCTGGACTCTGCCCTCGAACTTTGCGGCAGGACTCAAAATCTACGAGGAGATCATGAAGTCCTATTCCGAATAACGTCAGGTCTTCTTCAGCGATTCGAGCATCTGGCTCGCTTTTTCTGTCTGCGTGTCTTTTTGATCGCCTTTGAGCTTCAGGAATTCTTCGAGATTCTCAATGGATTTCGACTTGTTCTTCGTGAGAAAATAGAGAAAACCGAGGTGGTAGCGCGGCGTGGGATCACCCGGACGGAACTGGCGAGCCCGTTCGAAGATATCAATGGCTTTGTCGTATTTTTTTTGTTCGGTGTAAATCGCGCCCAGCATGGTAAGGCAGAGAGCGCAATCCGGGTGAGAGGCGACATACGGACCGAGTGTGTAGGCCGCTTGATCTCCGTTCCCTGACAGTCTGGATGCTTCCGCCGAGCCAATCACTGCATCCCGGTTCTGAGGATCGGCCTGCAGCACGGAATTGAAGGTCTGAAATGCTTTTCCGTAGTTCCCAGTTGCGTTGTAGCCTTTGCCCAGGAGAATTTGCGTTTCTGTGTCTCCCGGTTTCAGGTCGTTTGCTTTCTGCAGCCAGGTAACAGCGCGCATAACGTCGCCGTTTCGCATGGCCAGCTGTCCCGCGTTGAAATATGCTTCGGAGAATGCAGGATCGAGCGCGACCGCTTTCTCGTATTGAGCCATTGCGCCTTTTGTATCATTCTTCGCTTCGAGCACAAGACCGCGATTGCTCATTGCAGCGGCATAGTCGGGCTTGATGGTCAGGGCTTTGTCGAGTTCTGCAAGCGCCGCGTCGTAATCTTTCTGACGATAAAGAATGAGCGCGCGGTTGTTGAATGCCTTGGCCATCGCTGGATCTTTGGCCGCAGCGGCAGCATAGAGATCCAGGGCTTTCTGCTGGTCATTGCTCTGCTCGGCCTTTACGCCCTGCAGAAACAGGTCCTGGGCGCTCGCGCAGGCGGATAACAGTGCAAATGCGAATATGAGGGAACGCTTCATGCTCACTGGACCTCAGTTTTTTCGCGCGGCGAGGTCTGCTTGCCCGTCCGCAGATTTTCTTTCTCGATTTCGAGAATCAGCACGGACAGGTTCTTCTGGATTTCGTCGTAATCCGCGAGTTTGTCGAGTCCCTTCACTTCGCTCAGTTTCGCGAGGTCTTTGGTGCTTTCTGAACTCAACTTGCTTGACTCAAGTTTTTCTTTGTCTGTGCGAACTTCGCGCATGGGCTCCACCGCGACCGTCTTCCCTTCGTGCTCCACTTCAACGCTGCCCGTCAGAACGGCGATGGTGCTGCGATCGGCAGAGAATGCAAAGGACGTTCCGCGGACGCCAGCGACTGCGGTCGGTGATCGAACTGTGAACTGTTCGTTGGCTTCCATCTTCTTCAGGCCGAGCAAGAGCCCGCCTTTTTCCACGTTCAGCTCGGATTTCTGC
This sequence comes from uncultured Leptospiraceae bacterium, assembly GCA_964619995.1. Taxonomy (GTDB): domain Bacteria; phylum Spirochaetota; class Leptospiria; order Leptospirales; family Leptonemataceae; genus JAEUSB01. The sequence continues at coordinate 101 of CAZUJO010000248.1, read as the reverse complement.
GCAAGGGTGCCCACCGTGATGCGGGAAGCGTTCATCACGCGGAATGCGCCGCCGCCGGCGATCTGGAGATCGACGATTGCATCCTTTTCTGTGATGATTAC
>CAZUJO010000247.1:0-6035 GCA_964619995.1 uncultured Leptospiraceae bacterium | reverse complement strand
CCGTAAGGCGAAACCGGATTCGTTGCAAAGGCGAATCATGGACTCCTGAGCATTGCATGGAGGCGGAATGTCCTCGGTCTGGCGTGCGATCCTGTTTACGATCCATGGCATTTGTGCCGCGGGTTGCCTGCACCGTGACGGTTGCGGGGAGGCGGATGCTACTTGCAGCACAACGCTTGCCGGCGTCTGGTTGCTTCGCCTGAGCACTCTTTCGCCGATTTCCCTCACCGCGACCCGGGTTTATGGCCAGGCGGGAAGCTTCACAACGGGCGCCGCAAACAATCCGTCCCTGAATGCTAACAGCCTGAGCGCGCCCTTCAAACCGGCTCTGGTGAGCGGAGGCATATATCTGGCCGACCAGACAAACGCGCGCGTTCTCTTTTATCCGGGTACCTCGACGACTGCCACACGCGTGTACGGCACAGCTGGCAGTTTCACGATCACCGGTAACACCGGCCCCACGAGCACTGCATTCAACAATACTGCGGCCAATGTCCCGGAGGTGTTTGGGGACAGCACCGGGATCTATGTCGCCGACATTGGGGCCCACCGCGTTCTATTCTTCCCCGGTACTTCGACGACCGCAACGCGGGTATACGGACAGGCCGGTAACTTCAACAGCGGAGTAAGCAATCTCGGCGGTCTTTCCGCGGACTCGCTTTTCAATCCCCAGGGCATCTATGCGGACACAACCGGCGTCTACATCGTGGACACAAACAACCATCGCGTGCTTTTTTATCCGGGCACATCGACGACGGCAACGCGTGTATACGGCCAGGCTGGAAGCTTCACAAGTGGAAACGCCAACCAGGGCGGGATCTCGGCGAACTCGCTCTCAAGTCCGAGAGGCATCTGGGTCGATTCCGATGGCGTCTATGTTGCGGATGTCGGGAACAATCGCGTGTTGTTTTATCCGGGGACCTCGACAACCGCCACCCGAGTCTACGGGCGAGGCGGCGATTTTACGACGAACGGTTCGGGGACGTTAGCCGACGCTCTCAATGGTCCCTGGTACGCCCGAACATTCGGCGGGTTCGTTTACATAGCTGATTCCGGAAACAACCGCGTGCTTGAGTTTCAGGGAACGTCGACCACTGCAACGCGCGTATGGGGTCAGGCCGGCAATTTGAACAACGGTTCGGCGAACCTGGGCGGAATTTCGGCCACATCTCTCTCCTCGCCGTATGGAATGGAGGTTGATGCAACAGGGATGTATCTGGCGGACTGGGGCAACAATCGAATGTTGTTTTTTTCGCGATAAGCCCCATTTCAGAACGCCGCGCACAAAACAATCGCGGCCCCGCCGCCTGTGTAAGTGACGCCCGCGTGAACATCACTGCGAAAGATTAGATCCAGGGCGTTGACCGCATAGCTCGCAGCAAAAACGCCCATAGCAATATTGAAACGATTGGCCGATTGTCTCGAAAATTTCCGCGCCATCGTGAGTTCCTGGAGATTTGCAATGAGAAGAGTATCGCGAATGCCGCGATCGGGACTTGCGGAAAGGTACGCGAGAGTATCGCGATTCGTGCGCCGATAGTAGGAATGCCAGGCGTCGTGCTCACCATACGCGACGAGCGACACGATTCCACCTGCCAGAAAAGACGCAAAGAGCGATGTGCCGAAAACGCTTTGCCGCTGCATCTGGCTGTAGCCAGGCAAGAGGAATGCCAGCGTGCGATTCGACCTGGTCTCCGGATTCGCCTCGGGCGACCAACTCTCGGCGTTGATTGCGTCAAAGAGATTCCATACGTAGACGCCTCCGAACAATCCTGCCGCGGCTATTTTTTCTGTTCTCGGATGTCTCAGCCGTGCATCGGAGCTCTGCGCCTGATTCAGATAGAACGACGCAATCGCCCAATTGCCGGCTGCGTTTGCGAGTGCGAATCGGACGAAGGATGCGTCCCGCTCCCGCCGGTACGGCCTCTCGCGAAGCCCTTCGCTCCAGACTATTACGGCCAGCGCAATCGACGTGGACGCAAAACCGGCACCCCGCACGTTTTCATCCAAATGAAACTGTCCCCAGCCTGGAATCACAGAACGCCAGGCTGCTTCTCGCTTTTTTCGTTCTTGTTCCAGTGCAATCTGCCGGCGCTCTTCCTCTTTCTTCTCTTCCGCTGCTTTTCGATCTGCCTCGGCCTTTCTCAGTTCTTCCGCCTTCTCCTCTTCGACTCGCTTCTGCTCCTCTTCCTTCAGCTTCAAGGCCTCCATTTCTTCCTGGCGTTTTCGGGCGGCATCCTTTTGTTCCTGTGTCTCTCCGTGAACAATGCGGCGAATGTGCGATTTTTGGATGGTCTGCGTCTCGCCTGAATCGAGCTCGATCGTGATCGATTTGATGTCCTGTCCGCGAATGGTGCCGGTCAATACCTGCCCGTTGCGCATGTACACAGTGTCAGCCTGAAGAATCAATGGCCGCAGAAGCAAGGCAACGATGATTGCCCAGCGCGCAACACGATAGCTGCCGCGTCGTAGAATGACGGTTTTCGGAATCAATCATTCCTCTCCGGTAGCTGTATTCGATCCATGGATACTTCATCGCGCAACAACAATTAGTTGGCTTCTCTGCCCGCAGGGACCTGACCTCCGCCCTGTTAGGTGCCAGTGGGATGCTGCGCGGGTTAGAGATTGACGATTCCGGGGCAATTGTCATGCATCCTTTATGTGGAAACATTTCCTGCTGGGTTCCGTTTCAACGATTCTCGCGCTTTTCGTGCTCGGGTATCTGTTGGCGGCGATGGGCGCGATTCCTGCGAACGCGGACGCACAGCCGCCCGCCTGGGAGAAATGGATCGCCCGCACGGCGCTGCGCGCGGCGATTCGCCGCAACGCGCCTGTAGATCCCAATCCAATCCCTGTTACAGATGAAAATCTAATCAAGGGCATCAAGATCTACGGCGACAACTGCGCGATCTGCCACGGCGCGCTTGATGCGAAACCCTCGAACATCGCCACAGGTCTTTACCAGAAGGCTCCGCAGTTCGCAAAGCACGGCGTAGAAGATGACCCGGAGGGTCAAACGTTCTGGATCATCAAGCACGGTGTGCGCCTGACGGGCATGCCTGCGTTCACAGACATGACGGATGAGCAGATCTGGCTCATCACGCTTTTTCTAAAGAGCATGGATGCGCTGCCGCCGAAAGCACAGAAGGCCTGGCAGGAAGTGCCGAGCGCAGCTCTGCCCTGAACGCTCGCTTCTGATTCTTCCGATCAGGGAGCCCTTCCGGAGACCAGAAACATCTCCATCGCTCCCTTGTTCTTGACATCGAGCGAGCCCCGGCTCTGCACCGCAAAGTCATTTCGCACCAGATCATACGTGGCGCGCGAAATGTTCACGTTATCCGGCAATCCCGCGGACTCCATTCTGCTGGCCACGTTGACTGTGTCTCCCCATACATCATAGATAAACTTTCGTTTTCCAATCACTCCGGCGACCAGACTGCCTGAATGAACGCCGACGCGGACCCGCCACGTTTGTTTGCCTTTGAGCTCACACTGCCTTCGATGCTCTGCAATCCAGTCGCGGAACGCGAGCGCTGTGTGCACTGCGCGAACAGCATGGCTGTCGTCCGGAACCGGGACACCCGCAGCGCACATATACGCATCCCCGATCGTTTTGATTTTCTCGAGCCCGTTTTTTTCTGTAATTTCGTCAAATGCAGTGAAGCACTCGTCCAGGCAGTCCACAACTTCGCGGGGTGGCAGCCGGCCTGCGATCGTTGTAAATCCTTGGAAGTCTGTAAATACGACCGATGCATTCTCGATGTAAACAGGCTCGACCTGTCCTTTTTCTTTCAACTGCTCCATAACGCTTCGCGGAAGGATGCTCAGCAGCAGCTCATCGCTCTTCCGCAGCGCCGCTGTCAGACGGCTGTCGAAATAATCATGCAGACAATCCGTGATGGCGTCGAACTGCTCCATGATCAGATTCGCGGCCTCCGGTCCGTCTAAGCCGTGGTCTTTCGCAATCTGGAGCGATACATTGCGTCGGGCTTTCTCTCCATTGAAGAAGATGCGAAAATCGATGGGCTTGCCGAAGGAGCTGCCGGTGAGTATCTGCTGGCTGATCTTCTCCTTCAGAGCGTCGTGAGACGCCGGCGTTCCATCGCGCAGGTCAATCAACTTTGCAAAGTGCACATTGTTAAATGCCTTGTAGGTGGAATTCCAGTATTTCATCCCCGGAAAAGCGAGCTCCGTCCAGCGTTCGGTGAAATTGAAGGGCGCCTCGGGCAGCCGGTCGCAGTCAGGGAATTCGGCGCACAGGTTCTGGATCAGGCGATGCGTATTTTCGGCGAACGTATCACCCTCCGCAGTCTTCCGGTTTATCAGCTCTGCGCCCTTTTGAAGTTCGGCGCGAAGATGCCTGTGGAAGTACCATGCAAACAGATCAGCCAATTGTGCACGCAGCATTCTTTTCTCCGTCTCGTTTGCTCATTCGTGCGCCTCACGACGAACGGTCAAACAGAACAGCGGGTCACAATCCGCTGTAAATCGCGAAGACATCGATCGCGCTCAGAGCGCGATTGTAAATGCGCACATCATCGATGGACCCTGTTACGAAATCCGCCTGGAAGTTTGAACGGCCAATGGTCAGGCTCGACAGCGTCGTATTGACGGTTGTCGTATTGACGGTCGCCTGGGCTACCGCGACACCATTGACATAAGCCTTCATTTCAGAACCGGAATAGACTCCGCAAAAATGAGTCCATGTGTTGGTTCTCGGTGTCAGGAAAGCATTGAGGTCGTACGAGTATGTGTAAACTTGTGTCAGAGTTGCGCTCACGCTGAGCCCAAAAGCCTGGGCAAGGGCGCCCGTTCCGTACTGGGCGAAAGTCTGGCTTGTGGTCGCTGTGATGTTGTACCAGAGACAGATAGACCTCGGGCTGTTTCCGGACGGCAGCGGTACGGGCGAGCTGTCAGAGGCTGTGAAGTAGCTGGCGCCGTTGAAGAAGTAGGCGCTCGACGGCGTGCCGTAGCGGTCGGCGGTCAGAGACGGCGACCCGGCCGCGATGCTCAAGTTCCTTCCGGCGACCGAGTCGTTTGCATTGCCGTTGAAGCTGTACCTTGCCGCGAGACCGGAAAGATTGGGAACCTCAAGCGCAAGGAGCACCGTTAGCTCTGTTTTCGATTTGTCTTCATCGGGAAGATGCCCCGCGCATCCGGCAAACATTTCGCTCCCTGCAAGGACCACGGCCAGGAAGGGAAGAATACTGTATATGCGCGCAGGCACATCAAGATTCGGGTCCATTGGCTGGGATCTTCAAGCGATTTTTTCCCAACCATGACAAAATCCACTCAAACTCCGCCCAAATTCGGCTAACGTTGCACTGCGCGCTGGTCGGGGATCCCTCCCTGGCGCTTCATCATCCGGGTCCACGCACAACGAGTTTTCTTCCCGGTTCAATCCACGCTTCCGCGGCATTCGCGAAATCCGCAATGTGACTCGTGACCCGGGCCGGATCAAACCTCTTACCGGCAACCAGCTGAAGCAACTCGGGGGTTTGTTCGCGGGCATGCGTTCTGCAGATCGTCAGATCGATTCCTTTGTTGTACATTTCAATGAACGGAATAGGGACATTGTTATCAAAAAAGATGCTCACAGTTACGCTGTGGCCGAAGGGCCGGGCTGATCTCAGAGCCAGGCGAAATCCGTCAATGGAACCGGAGCAGTCCACCGTAACGTCATACGCCTTTTCGATGCGCTGAGGATACTTGTCCGCCTGGGCAACTTCGGCTCCGAGAGACTGCGCGAAATCGCATCTTTGCCGGTCGATGTCAAAATAACTGACGCGGCCGGCCCCGAGCGCGCGGGCCTGCAGGATCGCATAGGCGGCGATGCTTTCGGCAACTCCGCCGACGATCAGAACCTCCGCGCCAGGCTTTGCTTTCAGATGCGGGGCGACCGTGCGATAGGCGTCTGTCATGTTGTCGCTCAAACTGGCCAGAGCAACCGGGTCGAGACCTGCAGGAATCTTCGTGAGCATGGCGCGTGCGTAGGGAACCTTCACAAGTTCGGAAAGCGCTCCGCCCCACGGCGC
>CAZUJO010000246.1:0-6038 GCA_964619995.1 uncultured Leptospiraceae bacterium | reverse complement strand
TTACTGGGCCTGCGCCGTCATTTTCTCGCTCGGAGTGTCGTGGCTCGCTTCGGCTGCGACCGTATTCGTCCGAGATTTCGTCGGCGTTGTGGAAGTGCTTCTGCAGCTTGCGTTTCTGGGCACTCCCATCTTCTGGCAGCCGGATCTTGTTCCACCATCGTTCCAGGCAGTTCTCAAGTTTAATCCTATGTATTACATAGTGATGGGATACCGCGAGGCGCTTCTCGGGACACCCGGTCCATCCGAGCATCTTATCTTCTGGCTTCCGACTCTGCTTGTGTTTATTCTCGGAAGCCTGCTCTTTCGCAAACTCCGGCCGATTTTCGCCGACTTCATATGAGCTCGCTGCAAAAACCAACCATCCACGCCCAGAGCCTGTCGAAGAGGTTTGCGCTCTACCGAAATAAATGGGACCGCTTGCGCGAACTGGTGCATCCTGCGCGCAGGAAGTATCATACGGATTTTTTTGCGCTGCGCGATGTGGATTTGACCGTGTACCCGGGCGAGACGCTCGGAATCATCGGACGCAACGGAAGCGGAAAGAGCACTCTGCTCAAAATCATTTCCGGCGTTATGACGGCAACGTCGGGCACGATCAAAGTCCGCGGGAAGACGGCGAGCCTTCTTGAACTCGGGGCGGGTTTTCATCCGGAACTGAACGCAGTCGAAAATCTGTATCTGCACGGACTTCTCCGCGGTGTGGCGAGGGCTGAAACGCGAAAGAGACTGGATTCGATCCTTGAGTTTTCCGGGATCGGCCCGTACGCGGAACAGCCGGTAAAATCTTATTCAAGCGGAATGTTCGTTCGCCTTGCGTTTGCAGCGGAGGTACACATTGCTCCAGACGTTTTCATCGTCGATGAAGCTCTGAGCGTAGGAGACGCATCGTTTCAAATGAAATGCGTCCGCCGCATGAAAGAGCTGCAGAATTCGGGAACCGCAATCGTGTTTGTGAGCCATGATGCTTCCATTGTACGAAGTCTTTGTTCGCGGGCCATTCTCCTCGACCGAGGGCGCATTGCCGCTGAGGGAAGCCCGATCCAGGTCTACGATATTTACAGCGGAATGATCGGATCTGCGGACGAAACGGTCGAGGCATCCGCGTCTTTCGCAGACCGAAGCGGGTCCGGCGAACTCCGTTATGCGGCCCTGTGGATGGAAAATGCTCTGGGTGTGAGGACCAATTCGTTTCGAAGCGGCGAAGCGGTTCGCATTGCTATGGAAATCGAAGCATCTCAGTTCATCGAAAATCCGACCATAGGATTCAACATACGCGACCGCTCGGGACATGAACTCTTCGGCATCAACACTGCGCTCCTCGGAATTGAAACCGGCGTGTTTCGCGCGGGCGAAAAGCGAAAAGTGTCGTTCGATATCCCTCTCAATCTCGGTCCGGGCACCTGCACCCTGGGGGCATCGATTCATTTACTCGAAGTGCACACAGGATCGTGCTTTGACTGGGTGAATCACGCCGTATCGTTTACCATCGAGCCGGATGGAGCCTATCGATTTTCCGGAAGCGCGCGCATTCCCACTGTCTTTCGCAGAGAATGAACGCCGCCTGACGTTATTGCGCCGCTACTGCGGTTTTACGCAACGAACGTAATTTCCATGGCCCTTTGAGTCCGCCTGAGACTGCCCGAACTTCAAAAGGAAAGACATTGCCATAGACGTGTCTGCATCGTCGCTTGACGTCCAGTACCAGCCCTGGGGATCCCAGGTTTTGAGAACGCCCGCCTCATATGCAGCGCGAAGCTCGTAGGCAGTGGGGAGGCGCATCTTCTGTTCCGCGCACTGCTTCACGGCCTGTTCCCAGCCCAGTCGTCCTGCGAATTCGCCGAACGCGGGCACCATGGCAGGCCGCGCGAAAGGCTTCGAGGCGGACACCGGTGTCGCCGGGCTCGCGGGTGTCGCGGCCGGAGCTGCCGGCTGCTGTGCCAACAGGCCTCCGGTAACAAAGAAAAGAACTGTGATGATCCCTGGGCGCATGACGTATCGGTACCTGACCCCGCGCTCGGGTCAAGCCGAAGACTTACTTTTTCGGTTCGCAAGTCGGATCGATTTTCCCCGCAGACGGTTCATGCGTCGTTCATGTTCCGGCCTGTCTTCGACGGCGGCGTTATCCAGAAGGACCTGAACGTGTTCGATTGCTTCGTCCGGCCGGTTCAGCCTGTATTCGAGAATGCGGGCGAGGTTGAGCCGCGAATAATCGCACTGACAGCGCACGGCAATCTGTCCGTAGAGATCGGCGGCCATTTCAAAAGTGCCGGCGCGTCGCTCGAGCCATGCGCGAAAGAGCGCATCCCGATAATGAAATCCCTCTTTTCCATCGAGCAGAAGCTCTCCGAGATCGGGCGCCGCTTCGAGCGCTTCAAAATACAGGCTGTGATGAGCGAGAATGCGGGCGAGACCGGACCTGAGCGATTTGCGAGATACGTCGCGGTCCGTGTAGATGCGAACGGCCTCGAGGAACAAAAGCATCATGCCTTCGAGGTCCAGGCGATTGTGCTCGACCACGCTTTCCATGCCCGTGTCCGTCCCGTACTTCACGTAGTCGAAATAAATTTGCGGAATCTGCGCGCCTTCAATGTCGCCTTCGCGCGTGACGCCGAGCAGTTCCTGTTCAAGATCCCGCTGACGGTATTTTCCGAGCCGCTTGTTTGGAAACAATCGCCGCAGAATATGGAAGAGATCAAAATGCAGTACGGGCGGATGCAGCCGGTCGCGCTGAAGAATCAACCGGTTGCGAATCAATGGAATATCGAAGGACTTCCCATTGTACGTCACAAGATAGGAACGCTTCTTGACTTCGGCCTGGAGCGCATCGAGGAAGGCTTTCTCTCCGGCGGGAGAAGTCAAAAGAATCTGACGGATTACGAGATGTTCGGCTTCGAACCATCCGAGCCCTACGAGAAACGGAAAGGTTCCTACGCTGCGCGAAAGTCCGGTTGTTTCTGTATCGAGAAACAGCAAATCTTCCGGATGCACAGCATGTCCGTCGCGTAAAAGAGCCAGGTCCAGAATTCCGCTGACGCGGTAGGGACGATAGGCGGCGAGAGAAACGGTTCCCGCCTGAAGATCGTCGCGTCGAAGGATTCTATCGAGAACGAACGGCGCGCACTCCGTAAATTCAACGCTTCCAAATTTCGTGGATGCAATCAAGGGACTCTGCGTTTCGCGCGCAGCCCCGTACATTCCGAGCTTGCTTTTGATGGACATCAGACGTTTCCGGGATATCGCACGCGATCGCCCGGCTGCCTGAGCCCCCGGCGCAACTCCCAGAGTTTAATGTACTTCAGAAAGTTGTAGTAGGCGCCAAGAACACCGATCACAAATCCCGCGCGGCCGTCGAGAAACCCAAGTTTCCAGAAGTAGATCAGCAGGAATTTGCTGATGCTCTTGTAGACGGCAAGAAGCGGTGAAGATCTTTTTCCCCGTCGAAATTTGTCTTCCGCAAGAAGCGTTGAGTACTGGTCCATGCGGATCAGGTGATCGCTGATGGTTCGGTACGAGTAGTGCTGTAGATGTCCGCGCAGAGTATCGACGCTGCCGGCCACAGAGACTTTTTCGTGAACGGTTCCGCCCTCGAATCTTGCCTGTCCTTTTCGAAAAAGGCGGATGTTGTAATCGGGAAACCATCCGCAGTGCTTGATCCACTTGCCCAGGTAGAAAGTCATGCGGGGCACACGATATCCCGCCGCAGAAGCTGTGCCGCCCGTGACGGCGAGGATCTCATCCCGCAGCGCGGGCGTCACGACCTCATCTGCATCCACGACGAGGATCCAGGGAAACCGCGCGAGCGAGATCGCATGATTCTTCTGCCTCACGAAATCATCAAAACGGCGCCTGTCCACGCGAACGCGCGGAAATTTTCGAACCAGCCGGACGGTGTTATCGACTGAGCCGCCGTCGACCACGATGATCTCATCGGCGAACGAAAGAGACTCAAGACAGCGCGAGATGCGGAGCTCTTCATTCAGAGCGATGATGCATACAGAAAGTTTGCGGCGTGCAGGGTCGGGCTTCAACCCTGGAGTACCTTCGAGGATGCCGCCATGTCGCGCTTGCTTACGAACTTGTCCGTAAACGGAATTTCGAGGCGCGCTACGGTCCTGTCTTTGTCGATCATGATGCGGAAGTATTTCGGATCAACGTTTTCGCCTTTCAGCAGGATGATGATGAGCGCGAGCCCGAGGCCCGCTCCTTCTGTTTCGCCGCCCGACATGGCCTGATCGAGATAGAACTCGGCAATGTCATTGTATCCCATGGCGCGCTTTAATTTTTCGCGCATGCTGGCTTCTTCCTGCGGAGTGATCGGCGTGTTGTTGCTGACTTCGATGGTCAGACCGTTTTCATCAAAAATAAAATCAATCAGGCAGAACAGCCCCTTCGCCTTCGCCTTGATGCCGTACTCAAGCGCCATTTCTTCGGAGAAGATTTTCTTATACTCTTCGTTGCCGACTGCGTATTGCTGCGGATTGGAAATGTCGTAGCCGCGTTCTTCGAAAAACACGCGCTTCTGATTCGCTTTGCAACCGTTGATGACGAGTTCTTTGAGGATCGTGTAAACAACGTGGATCAGATTGCTCCGGTTTGTCTTGGCCAGAATGCTTTCCGCCGCATGTTTGATGTGGTCTTCCACCATCTCCGTCATGCGATGCGTCTTGAGCGTCAGATATTGGCCGTGTTTTACCTGAATTGCTATATTTTCATTAATTTCCTGAAGCGAAGGGCCCACGCAGGCAATCTGAGGGGAAAAAGCTGGTTTGTCAAGGCTTGCTTTCGTGCTTTACGCCTTCGCAGACAGCGTTTTCGCAGTCATTATGAAGCTTCTTTTGGCCCGGCATGCCGAGGCCGAATCGTCCTCCCCCGATTCCGAACGAAACCTGACGGACCGGGGCCGGGCCGATGCGCGGAAGATGGTCAAGATCCTCCGCCAGACTGGATGGCAGTTTGAAGAGATTCTGTGCAGCCCTCTGCGGAGAACCGTGCAGACCGCGGAGCTGTACAGCGCCGGCCTCGCGGATCGCTCCAGGAACATGGTGCAGCCGGTTCCATTCCTCGCCCCTGCGGCGGATCGAGACCGCGCGTTTGAACACCTGACAGAAATGCACATCCGCGGCGCAGCGCTCTGGGTATTTCACATGCCGGATGTTGCAGAGGTCGCCGCCTGGCTCCTCGGTGTGGCGCCCTCCTCGCTTTACGTAACCCCCGGAACGATTCTGGCGCTGAATCTCGCATTTCCCGTCCCCGGCAAAGCGATGCTCGTCTGGGCGATGCAGCCCGAGAACCTGGCGGACAGTTGATGCGCAGAGTCCTTGGTGCTGCGCTTTTCGCATGGGCCGCGTACATCCTCTGGCTCAATCTTCCCACGCACGCGCATGCCGGAGCTCCGCTGATCTTTTCAGGATCGTTTCGCTTTGTAAACTCTGACGCAGTCTACCTTCCCGCCCTCTATGCCGATCTGAAATCGGGAGCTGATCTTCGCGGCTGGTCTCTGCCTCCGGCGCCCAGTTTCTTCCCCGATCTTCCGATTTACTTTCTATGGCTGCAGGCGCTCGATGCAGCGAACGCAGCATACTGGGTCGGCATCTCCATGCTGCTGTGGAATCTCTTCGCGCTTCGGTTCTTTCTCCGCAGCCTGCCGCGCAAAGCAGGCTTCCGCCATGTTCATGGAAGCCTCTTTCTCTTTGGATCTCTTCTACTCTATTCTCTTCTGCGCTCCTGGATTCCGGAAGAATACTTCGCGCTGCTTCTTTCAAATTTTCACGGCGGCGCACTCGGGGCCTCTCTATTGAGTTATGGCATGCTCCTGCGTTGTGACCGACAGGACGGACCCCGCCGATCGCGTCGATTGATCCTGCTCTTCGCCCTTGCGACTGTGAGCTCACTTTCTGATTCGATTTACATCGCGATGGTCTTCCCGTCCTTTCTGCTGTGGCTCGCTCTTCGCCGCGACCGTTATGCGCTCTTGGGATTTGCAGCGGTTGTTCTTGGGATCATCGCCGGCCGCCTCGCCGTCGGGCCCGTGTCTGACT
>CAZUJO010000245.1:0-6039 GCA_964619995.1 uncultured Leptospiraceae bacterium | reverse complement strand
GCATATCCTGGTCACGCACACGCACTGGGATCACATTCAGGGACTTCCGTTTTTCAAACCCGCATACATTCCAGGCAACAAGCTTCATTTCTATTCACCGCTCGATGATTTGAAAGACAGGCTCGTCTACCAGCAGACGGATCGATTTTTTCCCATGCCGTTTCTCGCCACTGCGTCCGAGAAACACTTTCATCAATTAAAAGAGCCGATTGAACTCGGCGGACTGAAGATCGACTTTCATCCGCTGAAACATCCGGGCGGATGCTTCGCGTACCGATTCACGCACGGAAATCATAAGTTCATCTTCGCAACGGACGCGGAGTTTACCGGCACCGATCTCGAGCAGCCGGGAACGTACAAGGATTTCTTTTATCAGGCAGACCTCGTCATCATGGACGCGCAGTATACACTGGACGAGTCGTTCATGAAATTCGACTGGGGGCATACGAGCTACACCATGGCCGTCAATTGCGCCGCTCAATGGAAAGTCCGCAACCTGGTGCTCACGCATCACGAGCCCGCATACAGCGACGCGAAGATCCTTGAAAATTACGAAAACGCGATCGAACACAGGAACATCATGAAACTGGAGTTCCCGAGAGTGCATCTCGCCAGGGAAGGTCTGTCCTTCCGCATTGGAGCGGAATGAGCCGTGCGTTCGGACTGACGGCCGGATTCATTCTAAGCGCTGCATTCGGGAGCTTCCTCCCTGCCCTCTACAGCGCGCACGTACGCGATGAATCCGCCCTGGCCGAACATCGATCCCGCGTTTTCGTAAGCCTGGTTAAAGCGCAGGCCCGCCACAGTCCCCGCGGAGACCGCTTCTACTTTTCAACCGAGTTCACATGGAACTCGCGCAAATACAGAATTCCCGTGGAAGTTTCTTCGGATTTTTATCATCTTGCGAAAGAAGGACAAACCATGGACGCAGAGATCGCTTTCTATCTTGGCCGCCCATACATTGTCCTGCCAGGAAACAAAATCGGGCCGCCCGATCGGACCGGCCTGCTCTACGCTGCGCTCGGCGGATTCGGCTGCGGAATCGCCGCGGGCCTCTTCGGTCTCGCGCGGAGGAAATGATGGATCTCGCAATCTCTCCCTGCCCGAACGATACGTTTATCTTTTATCACATGAAACAGGCCATGCCTGAATTGAATCTTGTATTTGCGGACGTAGAAGAGCTGAATCACCGCGCGCTGACCGAAAAACGCCATGAAATTTCAAAATTGTCTTTCTACGCGATTCTTCGCGCAAAGGGATACCGGCTGCTCGACTGCGGCGGTGCTATGGGTCAGGGATGCGGTCCGCTGATTTTGTTTGGAGGCCGCGCGCCTGGCAGCATCGCTCAGCTGAAACGCATTCTGATCCCCGGGAAGTTTACGACCGCCCGGCTTCTCCTGGAGCTCTTCCTTGCAGAAAATCATCCGAACCCGGCTTCCGTCGAACGAGTTCCGATCCGCTACGACCGCATCCTTCCGGCCCTTGCGGAAGAAGAAGCGGGCGTCATCATCCACGAAGAACGGTTCACCTATCCGTCTTACGGGTACTCCTGCGCGCAGGATCTCGGCGAATGGTGGGAATCCTCGACGGGCCTGCCGATTCCTCTCGGCGGAATCGTGCTCCGCGAAGACTGTGCGCAGCGCGGGGAAGAAATCGAAACGCGCATCCGCGACAGCCTGCGGAAAGCCTGGGCGGATCCGGCATCGGTGCGTGATTTCGTAAAATGTTACTCCCAGTCTCTTGAAGACAGCGTCATTCAGTCGCACATAGACCTGTACGTGAACCGTTATTCGGAATCGCTCGGCGAAACCGGACACAAAGCCCTTGCCGTGCTGCGCGAAAAAGCTGCGGCGGCAGGCCTGCTCTGATCCGCCTGGCATACGGAAAAAATTGATGCCTGCCGGCCCGGTCGTTTGAGGCTCGGACATGCTCTCGATCCGAAATCCCGCCACCGGTGAACTCATCGCCGAAAAACCAGAAGACACGAAGGACTCCATTGCAGCCAAATACGCCCGAGCGAGAAAGGCCCAGGCCGCCTGGGCATCCGTTCCGTTCACCGAGCGCGCCCGCGCCATTGCGAAGTTTCGCGATGCGCTCCTGCGCGATGTGGAACGGCTGGCGAAGATACTTTCTGAGGAAATGGGCAAACCCCTTTCACAGGCGCGGGGCGAAATCAAAGCCACGCCCGGCAGGATCGATTTCTTTCTCTCGCATACCGAAAGCGCCATGAAAGAAGAACTCGCCGCGGAAAGCTCGCTGACAGGCGGCACGAAGGAAATCATCACACAGGAACCGCTGGGAGTCATTGCGAATATCTCCGCATGGAACTACCCGTATTTCGTAGGCTCAAACGTGTTCATTCCCGCGCTTCTCACGGGGAATACGGTCCTTTACAAGCCTTCCGAATTTGCGACGTTAACCGGCATTGCAATTGACGAGCTGCTTCACGAATCCGGCATCCCCGCGGACGCATTCATCACGATCATCGGATCGGGCATGCAGGGGGCGGAGATTCTGGCCCAGCCGATCAACGGCGTTTTCTTCACCGTATGCAACCGGAAAGAAAATCATGGAAGCGGCCGCGGCGAAAATGATCCGCGTGCAGCTGGAACTCGGAGGCAAAGATCCCGTCTATGTATGCGATGACGTCGATATTGCGAAGGCGGCCGAGTCTCTGGCAGAAGGAGCTTTCTACAACACAGGGCAGAGCTGCTGTTCGGTGGAGCGCATCTACGTACAGGAAGGGATCTACGACGCATTCCTCGCTGAATTTGAGAAAACGGTAAAGGGTTACCGCACCGGGAATCCTCTCGACGAAGAAACATTTGTCGGCCCGCTCACGCGTGAGCCCCAGATTGCAGTACTCGAAAGGCAGATCCATGAAGCACGCGAACGGGGAGCGCGCATTCTCTCCGGAGGAAAGCGCATAACGGGTCCAGGACAGTACTTTGAGCCGACGATCATTGCGGATGCGGACAATTCGCTTTCCGTAATGCGCGAAGAGAGCTTCGGACCCATCATCGGAATTGCAAAAGTCAAAACGGACGACGAGGCCGTCACCCTCATGAACGACACGGATTACGGCCTGACTGCCGGCGTTTATTCAAAAAACGAAGAGCGTGCGCGGCGCATTCTCGCGCAGGTTGATTCGGGGAGTGTCTACTGGAACTGCTGCGACCGCGTGAGCCCGCGGCTGCCGTGGACGGGGCGCAGACACTCGGGAATCGGCTCAACGTTATCCGTCATTGGTATCAGGGCGTTTCTACAGCCGCGCGCCTGGCATCTTCGCGCACCTTAAAACAAAAAAGTCCGGCCGTCTGGCCGGACTTTCACGAATCCAAGCAATGTTCCTCGATTACTTGCAGGAAGGATTGCGGCCCTGCGCGTTCGCGGCAGCCATCTGCTGCATCGCTTTGGGCATGGCTCCCTGGAGGGCCTTGATTCGATTTTCGTCAGACGGGTGGTCAGACAGAATCGCCGGAGGTCTTTTGCCGCCCATTGCGCTCATGTTCTTCCACAGAATGACGCTCTGACCGGGATTGAATCCTGCGCGCGCCATGAGGTCGAGACCCACGAGATCCGCTTCGCTTTCCTGCATGCGGCTGAACGGCATCGCTGCCCCGTAGTTCACGCCCATGCCGAGCGCTCCCATCATCTGCTCTTTGTAGGGATTGTCATCGCTGACCAGAATTGCGCCGAGACCGCCGGCCACTTTTTCAAGAATGCCGCCTGCTGCTACGCGCGCAGCGCCGTGGCGTTTGATCACATGACCCACTTCGTGACCGAGCACGGTGGCAAGCATGTCCTGGTTGTTGGCCACCGGAAGGAGTCCGGTGTGGACTCCAATCTTTCCGCCCGGAAGCGCGAACGCATTCGCCGTCGGATCTTTGAACACGACGATCTCCCAGTTGCTTACGCCGGTCGGATCTTTTGCAATGGCGAGAACTGCGTTGGCCACGCAGCGAACATATGCGTTCGTGGCCGGATCCGTTTCAGCAGGAGTCTTTTTCTTCAGGTCTTCGAAAGCCTGGGTTCCCATTTTGGCCATATCTTCATCGGACACTCCGGTGAGTGACCCGATGCCGCCCTGCCCGGACTGGCAGGCGAAGTAAGAAAGGAACGAGGCCGTCACGGCGGCCGATAATAGAACACTGCGAATCTTCATAAGCCCGGATAGCAGACCGGCGCCGCCGTGTCCAGGCGATTTCGCGCCGTTCTGGAGGCCCGGGACCGGCGTTTCGATCTTGACCGGCTTCCGGCGCGGTGAAACCCTGGGGGTTCGGGGGTGCCGAATATGTCAGATGGAACCGTACTCAAGAAACTGTCCGAGAAGCTGGCCGAATGGGACCAGGAACTGAGCAAACTGCGCGCACAGGCATCCTCGAGCGCAGGCGAACAGAAGCAGAACTTCGACCGACTGGCCCAGGACCTGGCGAGCCAGACCGCGCAGATCAAGGCGAAAATCGAAGAGCTCAAGAACAAGAATCCAGACGAAATCAAATCTCAGGCAGAAGATCTGATGCGCATGGCGTCCGGGAAAGTCAGCGAAGGACTGCACAATCTCGCGTCCTTCTTTGAGAATAAGTCCAAGAAACCACAGGCTTGATGCAAAGTTCGCTCGAACGCAGAACCGGAAAGCGGCGGGCGGAAGACAGAAGACCGGAAACGTCCCGGTACATTAGTCAGCTCGAAGCTCAAAACACGCGCCTCAAAAGCCTCCTCAACGTCTCGAAAGAGATGATGAAGGAGGTGCATCTCGACCGTCTCCTTGAAATTATCATGGATCGCGTAACCGCTGTTATGAACGCGGAAAGAAGCAGTCTCTTTCTCCTGGACCGCAAGACAGACGAGCTCTACGCGCAGGTCGCCCAGGGGATGAACGTCAGCCAGGTCCGGTTTCCGAACGGAGTCGGCATTGCCGGTCACGTGGGGAAAACGGGAGAAACCATCAACATCGAGGATGCGTACCTGGATTCGCGGTTCAACCGCGATTTCGATAAGAGGACGGGCTTTCGCACCCGCTCCATTCTGTGCATGCCCATCAAAAATACGCGCGGCAAGATCATAGGTGTTTCTCAAGTATTAAACAAAAAGGCGGAAGGGGAAGTATTCACGCGCGACGACGAAACTCTCCTTCAGGCATTCTCCTCGATCGCCGCCATCTCTCTCGAGAACGCTCTGGCGTATGAGACGATCAACCGGACGATGCACACGTTTGAAAAATTCGTTCCGAAACGTTATTTGACCAGCATCGCCAGGGAGGGTCTTGAAAGCATCCGCATCGGCAACGCTGAGAAGGTGGACGTATCCATTCTGTTTTGCGACATCCGCGGATTCACAACCCTTTCTGAGAAGATGAAACCCGAGGATGTCCTCGCGTTTCTCAACAGCTACCTGCTGCGCATGAGTCATCCGATTGCCAAAAACGGAGGCTTCGTCGACAAGTTCATCGGGGACGCAATTATGGCGATCTTCGAAACGTCCGATCCGGCAAGCGCCGTCAAAGCCGGAATCGGCATGCTCAAGGCGCTCGCGACTTACAACCGCGAGCGAAAGAAGAACCGTCTGCACGAAATCGAAATTGGAATCGGCATTCACTTCGGCCCGGCTGTACTCGGCACCGTCGGCTCCGAGGACCGGATGGACTCAACCATCATCGGAGATTCCGTAAATCTATCTGCGCGAATGGAAGGTCTTACCAAACAGTACGGCTGCCCTCTCATGATCACCGAAGATGCGGCTGCGCGGCTGAAAAAAGGCGCCTTTCATTTGCGCGAGGTGGACGTCGTGCGCGTGAAAGGAAAGAAGAAGCCCATCCACATCTTTGAGGTCTTCGACGCAGATCCGCCGGCATCGAGGAGACTCAAAACCAGAACCGCACCCGCCCTTCGTCAGGCGATCGCACTATATAGAAAAAAACAGTTCACAAAAGCGAAATCTGCATTTGAAAAGATCCGGGGCACGGACCGCACAGATCCCATTCCTCCGCTCTATGTCAAACGCTGCGAAAACTTCCTGAAACACGGTGTGCCATCCGGC
>CAZUJO010000244.1:0-6113 GCA_964619995.1 uncultured Leptospiraceae bacterium | reverse complement strand
GCCCTGGGAGCCGGAACGTTTCGCTTTCTTGAAATGCGCGTGCCTGAGATCCTGAGTCTGTTCCGCCGCAACACGGAAAGCATCCCCATTCCGGAAACCGATTACGAACCGGACACAACTCCCATGGAAAGCGCCTCATCCGGAAGCGAACTTTCACCCGGGATCGACGAAGCATCCGACGGGGCGCCCGCGCCTGCTGTTCCTCTCAGCACATCAACGGCGGCTTCAGGCAGCGCGGCATACGGCGATCATATCCTTGTGAACAAAGTGAAGATCAAGAACGAGCCGAAGCTCATGGCCGCGGCAATTCGGACCATTCTTGCGAAGGACGATAAGTAAAAATCGTTTTTGCTTGCTAAACCGCAAAACAGGACGCATGGTGACGTAATATGTCCAGACTCTGGGATAAATATAAGGACAAGGACGAGACCGAGCTCTGGCGCCGCTATCGTAAAGAAGCGAATCGCGAAGTGCGCGACTTTCTTGCTGAAAAATACGCTCCTCTTGTAAAATACGTCGCGGGCAAAGTTGCCATCGGCATGCCGCAGAACGTTGAGTTCGATGATCTCGTCAGCTACGGATCCTTCGGTCTCCTTGATGCAATTGAAAAATTCGACCCGGATCGCGACATCAAATTCAAAACGTACGCGATGACGCGAATTCGCGGAGCGATCTTTGATGAGCTTCGCAGCATTGACTGGATTCCCCGCTCGATTCGTCAGAAAGCCCGGCAGGTGGAAGAAACCATCGCCATGCTCGAGAACAAACTCGGTCACACGGTGGAAGACGAAGACATTGCGAAAGAACTTGGAATCTCCGTCGATGAGCTTCAATCTCTGCTTACAAAGATTTCCGGCACGAGCATTGTTTCACTGAACGACATCTGGTATCTCGGAGACGACAACGACGAAGTCTCCTTCATGGAAACTCTTGAGTCACCGGCAAATTTGAATCCGGATTCTCTCATTGAGCGCGAAGAAATCAAGAGCGTAATCGTCGAGGCGATCCGCCACCTTCCGGATAAAGAAAAGAAAGTTATCGTATTGTATTACTATGAGGACCTGACGCTGAAAGAAATTGGCGAGGTGCTTGAAGTCACAGAAAGCCGGATTTCTCAGCTCCACACGAAGGCCATCATGAGACTTCGCGGCAAGCTCATGCGCATGAAAAACGCGCTCAAGAAGTAAATCCATCGGTACGCGACCTCCCCGACTTTAGCTTTTTTTCTTTTTTCAAGGTTAAGGTACCTGCGGTCATTTCCGATTCAGTACCCAGGGACAGGATGTCCTCAGGAGACTAGAATGGAAGCTATCAGTATCGTAGGCCACGGGCCGCCGCCGAGCAATCGCCCGCATCCGGAAGCACATGGCCCGACCCGGCATGCAGAAGAGCAGGCGCAGGACGCAGTTGCGACTCCGGAAAATACGCAGAAAATCGCGTCTTCAGTGCAGGCATTGAACCTGTTCCATGATGACCGCGAGCACACTCGCTTTCAGTATCGCGTCCATCCGGAATACGGAACCCTGCAGGTAACCCTGTTCAACTACATGACAGGCGAAATTGTGCAGGAAATCCCCTCCACAAAGCTGCTCGAGTTTTCAAAGAAAATGAGAGAGATGTCTGGAATGCTGCTGGAAGAGCAGGCATAGGCCTGCTTTCCGGCACGCGCCGCAAGGTTTGCGACGCGGCGACCGCTTCGCGCGGCCGCAGGGTTATTTACTGTAGAATTCGACGATCTTTTGAACGTTGATTCTGGTGACAGGAATATCGTTTACGCTCTGAATTCCGAGGAACTTTCCAGAAACGCCGTCTGCCTGCACTTCAAGGTACGGGGTTGGCGCGCTGGAAGAAGTCCTTGTTTCGAGGGCGCTCTTCACGCGATCCAGTTCCTTTGAACCATCCACGAGACTCAGAACCTGACCTGGCTTCACTGTGAAGCTCGGAACGTCCACTCTCTGACCATCTACCATAACGTGACCGTGACGGATCAGCTGGCGCGCATCAAAGATGGTGCGAGCGAGGCCCAGACGGTATACGAGGGTCATCAAACGAGCTTCCAGAAGCATCATGAAGTTATCAGACTTATTGCCTTTCATGCGGGAGGCGCGCTCGAAAGTATGGTAGAATTGCTTCTCCATCAGACCATACGTAAGTCTCAGTTTCTGCTTTTCGAGGAGCTGCTCACCGTAAGGAGACTTCTTCTTCTTGCGGCTGTCTGCATGGTGCCCAGGAGGCGTTGGCCTCTTGACGGACGGGCATTTTGGGCTGCCGTAAAGGCAGTAGCCTACAGTCCGGCAAATTTTGTGTCTGGGTTTGCGTATCGTTGCCAAATTAAAAACTCCGAGTTAGCATGGAAATTTTCGGCGGGTACCCTGTAAACTGAAATACAATGATTGACCTCTACTTCCAGCAGTTTGCCCGACAGGAACGCGATCTTATGTCGCCTGATTTTGAAGTTTTTACGACTTCGAGGCTCCATGCCTTCTGGGAAACCATCATCGCAAGCGAAGGCAATCAGGCGCCGATTCCCTTCTGGTCCGTGATCTGGCCGGGGGCCAGGGCCCTCGCACGGTTCATCATGGACCATCCGGAGGACTTCAAAGGCAAGCGTGTCCTCGATGCAGCCTGCGGCAGCGGGCTTGCGGGGATTGCCGCGGCACGGTGCGGTTCCCGGGTCCACGGCGTTGATCTCAGCCCCGAGGCTGTTGTGCTCGCTGCACGCATGGCGGCCCTGAACGGCGAGGAGTGCAGGTGGGAAGCCGCCGATGCGTTCGGGTTTTCCGCGACCCAATACGACATCATTCTTGCGGGCGATGTCTTCTACGACCGGGCACTCGCAGGAAAGGCGACGGCATATTTGAGCGGGGCCGCGCAACGCGGCGTGCGCGTCCTTGCGGCTGATCCACAGAGAAACTATTGTCCCCGCGAGGCGTTCCAGGTCCTCGCGCGCATGCGCGTTCCGGTAGACCCGGACATCGAGGGAACGGAGTTCCGAGACACGGCCCTGCTCACGATCGCACAAAGTTGATTGAACGAATAGACGAAAGTTTCAACCATTCCGTATGGCAGACTTGATCTACTACTCGCTGCGCGACCTGCCGGACGGACTGGACGAACTCGAAGAGCTCGACCTCGAGTTGAAATGGGAAACGGTCATGGAACCTGGAACGGAGAAGTTCACCGGCATTGACGAACTGAACGAGCTTCTGCGCGAACGCATTCGAAAACTGCTGAAAGAGAAGGGCGGAGAATGCGTGCACATGAAACACGAAAAAATCGCGCACTCGCGCAACTATGCGCACATGTCCCTGGTCGTAACCGGAGAATACCGCTTTGTTCTGATGGGCAGGAAAAGAGAATCCGCCCCGGGCTAGCCTGGCTGGTTTGTTTCCGCAGTCGTATCCGCGCTCGCGCCCTGAGCCGCAGGCTCCGTTTTCGTCCCCGTACCCAGCGCCGCTTCCAATGCCGCCTGACGGGTTTCGTCCAGCGTATCAAACTCGATTCCGAGACGGTGCGCGTTTTCAAGAGAGCGAATATTTCGAATGGATGCCGAGAAGTTCAGGGGACCGCCCGGAAAATGGATGTCCATGAGAACCGGCTCGCCAGGCATAAACTTCTGCATCACGATCTGTGACTGGGGATGAAGAATCCCTGCGCCCGACATGCTCAGATCTAGAACAACGCACTTCTCAGGGTTCGACGGGAGCATCCCGCTGTCCTCAATGAATTTCTCCACCTTCCTGGCCATAGCGCTGACCTGGTCAAATTCCGTGAGCGTGAAGGTGTTATGCGAAAACGCGCGGATGTAGCCGTAAATGAAGTTCTTCTTATAGAAGAGGCCTACAGAGATTTCCGAAACGATTCCTTTCGGAAGCTTATCGTAACTCAGAATCTGCTCATATTCCTGCCAGGGCACAAACCTTTCATCCGGAGAAACTGTTTCAGGCGAAAAGAGGATCGATCTGCATCCCGTCTGCATGGCGCGCATACGAAAATCCAGGCGCACAGTCTTGCGCAGAAAGATCTGAGCTTCGCCAAGCGAACTTTTCAACTCGCGCTCTACGACGCCGAGAAAGTTGTCCCGCCTCAGGTCTCCGCTGGCCATATACTCTGGAATCTGCCGCGAGGGAATTACGCCCGTGACGATCAGTCGATTCTGGCCGATTTCAGTGCGCGGCTCTTTTCGCAGGGTGCGATGCAGGCGCTTTGCATGACAGACTTCTCGTCCATCAGGAAGCGTGCCTTCCGGAATGCATTCGAGCAGGATCAGGCCATCCTGCAAACGGGCGGCCAGGATTCGCGCAGAGCCGGGCTGCGCATTGCTCTTGATTGCGATCTTGCAAGGTCCGAGCCGTTCGATCTGCGCGGGGACTTGTTCCTTTTCTTTCGTGTGCAGGATCACCGGAACACGACAATAGACCTTCTGGATTAGCTGATCCAGTTGATCGGGATCATTCACCCATTTCCCTTCAGTGGCCACCTGCCCGCCTTAGCAACCCGGTTCACGCGCGCAAGCACAACCGACAATTTGGAATTTGGAATCAACTGCCGGAGCCGGTGATGCTGCGGCTGTGCAGAACTACGGCAGTCGTTACGACCAGAAAGCAGCCAATCATAAGAATAATTTCCATTTGACCCTCGCTGTCTGGAAGTGTAACCCTTCCGCGAATCGTTCCGGAGAAAATCTGTGCTGGCTCAATTTCATCCGTTCGCTGTTGCGCTGATCATTGGATTTGCGCTGGGGATTGAACGGGAACGGAGTCACCCCCGCGGCTCCAATTCCATGGGCGTGCGCACGTTTCCATTGCTGTGCCTGCTGGGCACACTGTCAGCGCACGTCGAGAGACCGTGGATGGCCGCTTCTTTTGCCGCCTTTACGATTATTATCATTCTGATCAGCTACGCAAGATCGACGCTGCAGGAACGAGATCCTGACCTGGGTATCACGACGGAAGTATCGGGAGTCGTGACGTTCG
The DNA here is from genome assembly GCA_964619995.1 of uncultured Leptospiraceae bacterium. Lineage (GTDB taxonomy): Bacteria > Spirochaetota > Leptospiria > Leptospirales > Leptonemataceae > JAEUSB01. Next base: position 1,137 of record CAZUJO010000244.1, on the reverse strand, counting down.
CCGTGGGTTATGTGATTTACTCGCAGACCATGCTCGGAATTGCGCTCGGTGTCGCGCTGCTCGCAATCCTGCTTTCGCGGAAATGGCTGCACCGCTTTGTGCTTCAGTCCCTCAAGTCGCGCGACGTTCAGGCCGGCGGTACGCTGATTGTCTTCTGGCTTGGCATACTGCCGTTTCTTCCGAAACGAACCATCGACCCCTGGGGACTGTTCAATCCGCATCAGTTCGGGCTCTTGATCGCGGTGCTTGCGCTGGTTCAGTTCGGCGCCTACGTTGCAGGCCGCATGCTCGGCGCGAAAGCCGGCCTTGCTCTTTCGGGTTTCCTCGGAGGTTTCGTATCGAGCACCGCTGTCTTTACATCGGTCGCTTCGACTGTGCGAAACGGCAAGAATGTCGAGCGGGCCGTAATGACTTCCGCGCTCCTGGCTCTGGCTGCGATGCTCATCGAAATGCTGGCAATCCTCGCCGTCGCTCCGCCCCTGTTTCAAAGACTCGCGGCCGCTGGTTTGTCCGGTACAATCGCCGCAATCGTCATGGCCGCAATCCTCTGGCGCCGAGGCGAGACGGGGTCCGAACCCATTCCTGGAAAAGCTCTCGATTGGCGGAGCGTTCTCAGGCTTGCGGTTTTTATCATAGCGCTGGTTTGCCTCGTGCAGGCAGGACGACTCTGGGTTGGCTCGGAAGCTGTTCGCGTGATTGCCTTCTTATCCGGCCTGTTTGAATTGCACGGAGTCACTCTGGCAACGGCGGCTCTGTTCTCGGAAGGAAGTCTCGATCTTGCGGCGGCGGCCGAGTCCATCTTGATTGCCCTTGCCGCAAGCATTGCGGCGAAAGGCGCTATTGTCGCGGTGACCACCCGAGGTCGATTCCGCCTGGGAATGCTCGCGATCCTCGGGATCTTTGCCTTCGGTGTCGCAGGCGGCGAAGCGGCTTACCGAATTTTTGCGGTATAAAATTAGCCTTGTCCTCTGGATTCTACGAGCGTACATGACTGCATGAAATTCGTTTTGCTCCTCCTTCCTCTCGCCCTCATTACCTGCGCGAAGCCGCCCGAAGGCGCGGTCATTTCTCAGGTCAAAGGAAGCGCCATGATTGAGAGCAACGGCAAAACGGAACCGGCCGCTGTTGGAAAAAAAG
>CAZUJO010000243.1:3048-6116 GCA_964619995.1 uncultured Leptospiraceae bacterium | reverse complement strand
GTTCTGAGGCAGGGCGGACTGGATCCCGCGAAGTGGAACGGCTTCGCATTCGGCCTCGGCCTTTCGCGTCTTGTGATGATGCGTTACGGCATCGAAGACATCCGCCATTTCCTTTCCGGGAACATGAGATTCCTGGAACAATTCCCGGCTTGAGAATCAATCATGAAACTATCCTACAACTGGCTGAACGACTACGTGGATTTGTCCACGATCGAAATCAAAGACCTGATCAACCGTCTTACGCTCGCGACCTGCGAAGTAGAAGAGGTGACTGACTCTTTTCCCGGACTTGAGAAAATCATCATCGCCCGAATCGTAGCGTGCGAAAAACATCCGCAGGCCGACCGCCTTCAAATCTGCCAGATCGATGCTGGAAAATTTCAGGGAAAGATCGTATGCGGCGCGCCGAATGCACGGCCCGGAATCCTTGTGCCCTTTGCGCCTGTAGGTGCTTCGATTCCTGGAAAGGACGGGAAGGGGCTCACGATCGGCAAAGCGAACATCCGTGGAATTGAATCGCACGGGATGCTTGCAAGCGCCGCTGAACTCGGTCTTGAGAAGATCTTCGCCGGCGACGGGCTCCTCGAGCTTACGGATGTGCCAGGGGCGGCTGCAGGCGAGCCTCTGACGAAGATCGTTCCGTCAGACCTCACGATCACGATCGACAACAAGTCCATCACAAACCGCCCCGACCTCTGGTGTCATTTCGGTTTCGCCCGTGAAATCAGCGCGGTCTACCGTAAGAAATTGAAGTTCGATCCGACTGCGAAGAAACCTGCGTTCAAGGCCTCGAAGCTTACAAAGAAGATCGTAGTCGAGAAGGATTCCGCGCTCGCCTATTTCGGAGCCGTCTGCGAGAACGCGCGCGTTCTTGAGACTCCCCTGTGGATGCGCCTGCGTCTGGCTGCCGTAGGCCAGAAATCCATCAATAACATCGTGGACGCTTCGAACTACGTCATGCTCGAGCTCGGTCAGCCGAACCATACGTTCGACCTGAAAACCCTGTCGGAAAAGACGGTGACGGTGGCTCTTTCGAACGCCAAATCGCCTGATTTCAAAACGTTAGACGGCGAGCTGAGAAAGCTTCCTGAGAAAAGCGTTTTGATCTTCGACGGCGAAGGCAAACACGCCCGGCCCGTCGCTCTCGGCGGGATCATGGGCGGAGAGAACTCGGCGATCGCTCCGGACACGGCGAACATTTTCATTGAATCTGCCACGTTCCCGCGCGAGCTTATCCGGCGGACCCTGAAGAAGATCGACCTTCGCACAGATTCCGCCATGCGTTTTGAAAAAGGCCAGGATCCGGCGAAAGCCAAGCCGGCGATTTACCGCATCGCAGAGCTCATTCGCGAAACCTGTCCGGATCTTCTCCTTGGAGCGGTCACAGGTCAGAGCGTGCCGCCGAAGCAGAGCAAGATCAAGCTGACGCTGTCCTTCTTGCAAAATCGTCTCGGGTTCGCTGTGTCTGCGAAGGAAGTGACGACCACTCTGACGTGGCTCGGATTCGACGTAAAGGCAGACAAATCGGGCAAGACGTTCAACATCACGGCGCCCACGTACCGCTCGCAGTACGACGTAACGATTCCGGAAGACATTGTCGAAGAGCTCGGCCGCGTGCACGGCTACGATCACATTGCGCCGGTTCCGCCTGTGGTTCCCGTTCTGGCAAAGTCTCTCGATCATGCAAGGCTGCTTGAGCGCAGAATGAAGCGCTTCCTCGTGGATGAAGGCTTCACAGAAACTTTGAACTACTCTTTCGTAAAACGCGAAGACAATGAAGTGATCGGCCAGCACGGGATCGCTCTTTTGAATCCGTTAGGCGGCATGAGTCATATGCGGCTGAGTTTGATCCCGGGTCTGTTGTCTCAGATTGCGGTGAATCAGGACCGTTATGCGGAAGTGTCTTTGTTTGAATTCGGCCGCGTCTACGGCGCGTCGCGCAAGCCCGAGTCCGCGTTTCTGCACGCGCAGGGTCCTGCGGCGGAGGAAAAGCGGATCTGTGCCGCGAAGATTCTTCCGGAAAAGCTCGATCACGATGCTCAGGAAGAAGCGCTCGCGCAGTTCCGCGAAATCCTCAAAGAAATGGCCGCTCTGTCAAATCGTGCCATCGACACGGGCGCACTTGCTCAGGGCGAAACCTGGGGCGTTTCCGGCGCCGAGTGGGATATCTTTCATCCGTCTGCCCGCATTGCCATAACCTGCGATGGGAAAACGGCGGGCCTGATCGGGCTCATGCATCCCACGCTTGCCGAACGGTTCTCGATCAAACGGCCTGTTGTGCTCGCCGAACTTTCGTTCGACCGCATCGCGGATAAAAGCGCGCTGGCCGCCTATCGTCCGCCGTCCGTCTATCCTGATTCCGTATTTGATGTGACTGCAATTCTCGAAGAAGCGGAAACCACGCGCCGCCCGATCGATGTCGTTATGGGACTCAAGGCTCCTGAAATTCACAGCATGGAGCTTACGACCATTTACCGCGGCGCTCCGATTGAAGAAGGGAAGAAAGCTGCGAGCTACAAGATTCGCTGCCGCAAGCCGGACGGGACTCTGACCACGGAAGAGTGGCGGCCCATTTTCGAACGTGTCATCACGGCGATTGAAGGAGCCGGCATGCCCCTTCGGCGCTAGCCGGGCAGCCGTTTCGCGCAGGCTCCGGTCTTATGAGATTCTTCGCTACGGCCGCGAAGGGAATTGAACCCTGTGTGGAGCGAGAGCTCCACGCGCTTGCTCAGCGCCATCCGGACGCCGAGTTCGCAGAAATTCAATCCGGCCGCGCCGGTGTTTCTTTTTCAGGAAATCTAAAGGCAGGATATCTTGCCTGTCTCTGGCTGCGGACTGCTTCGCGCGTGCTCCTTCGCTTATCCGAGTTCGATGCGTCCACGCCGGAGAGGCTGTACTCCGGAGTGCAGCGCATTCAATGGCAGAAACATCTGAAGTCGGACCAGACGCTGGCCGTGGATTTCGCTCTTTCGAATTCCAGCATGAATCACAGTCACTTTGGAGCGCTGAAAACCAAAGACGCCATCGTGGATCAATTCATGGATCGCGAGAACCGGCGGCCTGACGTG
>CAZUJO010000243.1:1827-3038 GCA_964619995.1 uncultured Leptospiraceae bacterium | reverse complement strand
GAATACAACGTCGCCTGACGTTCGCGTGAACGTCTATGTCCTGAATGACCGCGCCGTGCTCAGCCTCGACCTGAGCGGCTCAGCTTTGCATGAGCGCGGCTATCGCGAACGAATGAGCGCCGCCCCCTTGAAAGAAAACCTGGCTGCAGCGCTGCTTCTGACTGCCGGCTTTCCCGAGGCGTTTGAGGCAGGCGGCTCGCTCGTCGATCCGATGTGCGGCTCTGGAACTCTGCCGATCGAAGCGGCTCGAATCGCCTGCGACGTAGCGCCCGGGCTCAGCCGCAGATCTTTCGGATTCGTAAAATGGCGCGGGCATGACCGGGCTCTGTGGACGGAGTTGATGGATGAAGCAATGCAGCGCGCGGACGCGGGCATCCTTCGCGCGCGCGAAGACCGCTCGAATCGCTTTCCGTTTTCCGGCTTTGATTCGGATTCGCGCGTAATCGCACTTGCAACCGAAACAAGAGACCGCCTTGCGCTCGAAGGACTCGTCCATTTTGAGCGCCGCGACCTGACCCGGGCGGAAGCGCTCTCGCGCGCGAAGACCGGCATCGTGATCTGCAATCCGCCCTACGGCGAACGACTGGGAGAAGAGGAGCGTCTGGTTCCTGTATACCGGGACCTCGGCGATCTTTATAAACAGAAGTTCAAAGGCTGGCGCGGGTTTGTGTTCACCGGGTCGACCATGCTCGCGAAGGAAGTGGGTCTTCGCGCAGAGAAGCGCACCGTATTCTTCAACGGGCCGATCGAGTGCCGCCTGCTTGAGTACAATCTGTACTGACGGAAGCCGATGATAAAAAAGGTCGTGCAAATCGCGCGGCCCGTGGCGGGAATAGAATCATGCGGGGGAAGGGCTTACGTGGATTATGTCTCCTGCTGCTCTGTGCCGCAGCGTGCAGCCGGTATCCGCAGCCGACGTATATGGGTCTCGCTCTGGCGGAGCTGAGCCTCCTCCTGCCGAAACGGATGTTCATTACCACAGCCACGACGTTAGGCGACATTCAGGGTATCTCGGGCGCGGATTTGATGTGCGCGAACGATGTATCAAGACCGACCTCTTCGACCTATCGGGCCTTGATCGTAGACTCCGCGGGTACGCGACGCGCATGCCTGACAGCAAATTGCGCGGGCGGCGCGTCGGAACACAACGGATGGGTTCTCCGCTCGAATACCTCGTATGTTCGTTCGGACGGCGTAACGATCGTCCTGAT
>CAZUJO010000243.1:0-1817 GCA_964619995.1 uncultured Leptospiraceae bacterium | reverse complement strand
GCGGGCATTTATGATTTCACATTTGCAACCCTGAGTAACTCGATCGACGGAAACAACAATCGATACTGGACGGGGCTGCAAACGGACTGGACCACATCTACGACGGAGTGCACAAACTGGACGTCGATTGTCCCGAGCGGCGAAAGGGGGCTGTCGAATTCCGTCACTTCTTCAATGATTGCGTCCGGGGTCGTTTCGTGCAATACGTCCCGGCCGCTGCTCTGCATCGAGCAATGACTGGCGGTTCGCAGCAATCGCCCGGGCAAAAAAAAGGCCGGGTCACAGACCCGGCCGCTCTTCGCATTCGTTGAATGCTGTTAGACTTTGGGCGCGCCCTGGCCTACTCTCTGTTTTACGAGGGTAGTCAGTTCGTCGATCTTCGTGTTCAGGTCGCGGATTCTTTCTTCTCCAACAACCGTTTTCACCTGCTCGAGAACCTGAGCATAATTCTTCTGGGCTTCCGCCATGAAGACGTTGAGGTTTTGCTCAGCCTTCGCCTGGACGTCTTTTGCGCTGCGCAGAGTGTTTTCAAGGATCTCGCGGATCTTGATGGCAGCGTCTGAGTTGTCAGATGCGCCTTTGTTTTTCATGTCGTTGAAGGTTTTCTCCAGATTGGCCACAGCCGTTTTGAAGTTCTCTTCTCCGGACTTGAAAAGGCCAATGCCGGCATTCAGTACGTCTTGAAGGTTTTTTTCGATCATGGTATTTGCTCCCATTGCCGGATACTCTTGGATATCCTGTTGCAGTGCACAATTTGTTTTGGTGCGCCGCCAAATCAAGTAAAAAACAAGGTTGGACCGCCTTTTTTTCTCCCCGAACCGAGCCAGAAGCCCCCAAAACCCCTTTTTTCTTTACAATCGGGCTACCTCGGACAAACAGGTTGCCTTTACTCGTTCCAGTGGACATAATTCAGATGGATAAGGCAAAGCGCGAAAAGTTCAAAGAAAAGCTGCTGAAGGCCAAGGCCGAGATCCTCAAAGAGCTTGAGGTCGAACAGGAATACTTCGTATACAACGATCAGGGGGACCTGGTGGACGTGGCAGACGGCGTAATCAGCAACGAGATTCTGAATAAGCTGTCCGACATGGACCTCGAGAAGGTGCGCCTGATCGATCTTGCTCTTGAGAAAATGGAAAAAGGCACGTACGGCGTCTGCGAAGGAACGGGCAAAAATATTCCAGAAGCGCGTCTGAATGCCATCCCGTGGACTCGCTACACGGTTGAATACGCAGAGCAAATGGAAAAGATGAAGGCGAACTGATGTCCAAGAGCGATCATCACAAGTACGACGAAAGTAAGATTACAGCACTCAAAGGTCTCGAAGCCGTTCGCAAGCGGCCGGGCATGTACATTGGAACGCAGGATGCGACCGGTCTGCACAAGATGGTCTACGAAGTCGTCGACAACTCCGTTGACGAGGCGATGGCCGGGTATGCGAAGCACATCATCGTTCGCATGCTTCCCGACAGCGTGATTGAGGTTTCGGATGACGGTCGCGGGATTCCGACGGGCATCCATCCTACAGAAAAGATTTCTACAATTGAAGTGGTCATGACCATGCTGCACGCAGGGTCGAAGTTCGGCGACGGGGGTTACAAGATCTCCGGCGGGCTTCACGGCGTGGGCGTTTCTGTTGTGAACGCGCTCTCCGAGTGGCTTGAAGTCGAGGTGCATCGCGACGGTCAGATCCACTATCAGGAATTTGCTCAAGGCAAACCGAAAGGTCCGGTGAAGCCCAGGGGAAAGACGAATCGCACGGGAACAACGACTCGATTCAAGCCGGACTCAACGATCTTCACAACGACCGAGTTCAAATA
>CAZUJO010000242.1:0-6154 GCA_964619995.1 uncultured Leptospiraceae bacterium | reverse complement strand
GCTGAAGGCCCAGTGAAAGAGCCGCGTGGGGAGGTCCCAGATGAGTTGTTTCATGCCTTCAGTATACTCCGCGATCCTGAACAGAGACTGAACGGAGGAAAAATTCTTCACGACGATTTCTCTGAGATTTCTCTGAATTTTTTCCCCGCATTCAGCCTGCGTTCAGTCGTCTCGCGTAAACTGTCCCTGTGAGTTCGAATGCAATCCAGCCTGCAACGCGCGCATTTCATACAACGCTCGCTGCGTCTTTCGCCGTTGCCTGGCTGACAGATTTCCGGTTTCTCTCAATCCACGTGGCCGCAGGCTTCGCTGTCGGCGGCCTTTTGATTTTGCGGCTGCTCGCTGAGCTGCTGAGTCCTCGACCACTCGAAGGTTATCTTTTTCATCCAAAAGATCTCGCAGCTTTTCTGCGTCGATTTCCGCGCCCATCTTCGAGCACGGATGCGGCAGCTCCCGAACAAAGACACAACCCCGCATCCGGCTCTATGGCCATTGCGCTCTGGGTTCTCTGCGGGGCGACGACTCTGAGCGGAGTGTTCGTCTACGCCAGCCGGGAGTTCGATGCGCTCTTCCCTTTTCACTCACTGACGCTCGATGCCTGGCTCGAACCATTTCACCGAACCATGGCGCGCGCCACCGCAGCATTCATCGTCCTGCATATCGCGGGCGCAACGGTGGAAACGATCTTCGGTCACAGAAACTGGCTTCAGGAAATCTTTACAAATTCAAAACAGGAGAAACTAAAATGAAACATGCGTTCTGGCTGATCGTCGCGGTCTCGTCATTGTACGCAGACCCGGCAGGAGACCTTCTTTCCGCGTACACAAAACAGGGCGCTTCGCCCAATGCGCAGGCCGGCGCGGCTGCGTGGACGGAGAAGCATATCGTCGGAGGCGAAACGCGGTCATGCGCATCGTGCCATGGCACAAACGTCCGACAGGCCGGCAGTCATAAAGAAACAGGCGAAACCATTCAACCGCTCGCCCCTTCCGTGAATCCCGAGCGACTCACGGATCCTGAGTTTGTCGAAAAGTGGTTCACCCGCAACTGCAAGTGGACCTTCGGCAGATCCTGTTCCGTCCAGGAGAAGGCGAACTTCCTCGCCTTTCTGAGAAATCAATGAGACCCAAAGGAACCAGTATGAAAAACTTTTTCGAAGCGATTACGGGAAAGCCGCTCACGATGGCCGCCGCGGTCATCGTCTCCGTCGTTGGGATTTCGGTTTATGCCGACGATCATCGAAGTGAACGCAGGGGCCGTTTTGAAGGCGCTCCGGACGTTGTCGTGTCAGCCAATCCCCTTTACGAAAAAGAATGCGGAAGCTGCCATTTCGCGTACCCGGCCGGATTGTTGCCCGCCCGTTCCTGGGAGGCGCTCATGGGAAAACTTGAAAATCACTTTGGTGACAACGCAGAGCTCGCTAGCTCGGACCGCGCCGCACTTCTCGAATACTTGCGCACGAATTCTGCAGAGCGATCACAGGGCAGAGCTTCGGCCAAAATCCTGCGCTCGATTTCGCCCGGTGAGACTCCGCTTAGAATTACCGAGACATCTTACTTTCGCCGGAAGCACAGCGAGATTCCGCCGCAGCTCTACGCGAAGAACTCACCCGTTAAGTCCATCGCAAACTGCAAATCCTGCCATACAGGCGCGGCGCGCGGCAGCTTCAATGAGCATGCGGTAGTCATTCCTGGTTACGGCGGCTGGGAGTAGCATGCGCCTGGATCCGCGATATCTGCACGGCGCGCTTCTTGCGCTCGTTCTATCAGCCGGACTCCTGCGCGCGGAGCCACCGGCTGTGAGCCTGGAAAGTGTAATTGCGCGCGCGCTCGAAATCCGCCCCGGAAAATTTCTGGAGGCAGAAATTGAAAAGACACGCTCCGGCCCGGTTTACGAAATTGAAATCCTCGGGAAAGATCACGTGATCTACAAACTCAAATTCGACGCCCAGGGCCGCTTCCTTTCTGAGGAGGAAGATTGAGAATTCTACTCGTCGAAGATGACCGCGCCATTCTTGAATCCGTGCGCTACCGCCTCGCACAGGACGGATACCAGGTGGACACGGCGGAAACGGGCGCCGACGGGTACGCCATGGGTCAGACAGGTCAATACGAAGCGGTCCTGCTGGATCTCGGGCTTCCGGAAAAGTCCGGCTTAAGTTGTTTGAAAGACTGGCGGATGCGCGGCGTTCAGACTCCGGTCATCATCATCACGGCACGGGGATCCTGGACAGAAAAGGTCGAGGGATTCAACGCGGGCGCGGACGATTATGTCGCGAAACCCTTTGAATATGAAGAGCTGGCCGCCCGCCTTCGTGCTGTTTTGCGAAGAGCAAACCAGATGCCTCCCGGACAAACCCTGGAACATGCGGGAGTTCAATTGCGCGAAGGAACGCGCACCGTGATCGCACAGGGAACGGAAAGCGAACTGACGGCGCATGAGTTCAAAATCCTGCGCTACCTGATGCTGCATGCAGGCCAGGTTGTATCGAAAGAAAAACTTGAGGAACAGATCTATGATGATGACAGCGACCGCGAAAGCAATGTTCTCGAAGTGTTCATCAGCCGGTTGAGAAAAAAAATCGGCGAAGGGCGTATCGTAACCCGGCGCGGACAGGGTTATCTTTTTTCGAAGGAACCATGAAATCGCTCCGGGGCAGACTCTCTCTTTCCATGACGCTGGCAGTCACTCTTGCGCTGATCGCGCAATGGGGACTTGTATCGCGCGCGATTCGGCACGCAGCCGAAGGCGCAATGCGGTCGCGCATGGAGCACGACGCAGAAACCATCGCTCTTTCCCTTGTGCGCCAGGACGGCGCCTGGACGCTGCCAATTGAAAAACTGGGAACAGAATACCGCCAGGCCTATTCAGGCCACTATTTCCGGGTGTTCGGCGCGGGAGAGCTTGCATCGCGTTCCCTCTGGGACTATCCGATCGACGAGCATTCATGCGCAACCGGGGAATCCTCCGGGCCTCGCAGCCAGCCGTTGATTGTCGTCTGTATGCCGCTGCGAAAAGGCGGCGAGAACCTGATGATCTGGGTGGCCGAGGATCGCACGGAAGTCGACCGGGACGTGGCTCATTTCCAGGGACAGTACACCATAGTCAGCGTACTCGCCCTCTTTGTTCTCCTCGCAGCACAGACGGCCGCAGTCTACGCAAGCCTTGCTCCGCTTCGAGCGGCAGTGCGTTCCATTCAAAACTCGGACGGATTCGCGGAAAATCAGATGCCGGCAGAGATCGTGCCTTTCGCGCGCGAGATCCGCCGCTTGATTGAAGCCCTGCGAAAGCGACTGGAGACATCGCGCAAAACGGCAGGCAATCTCGCCCACGAACAAAAGACGCATCTGGCGGCCATCGCGGCGGCGCTCGAGTCCCTTTCGCGCGAACCGCACACGCCGGACACGCGCGCGTTGCTTCTAGAAATTGGAGAGAACGCGCGCAGACTCAAAGCGGTAGCAGAACGTCACCTCGCACGGTCTGCGCTTGCGGGAGAACCAACAGCCGGAAAGCCTTTCGACTGGTCCGCTGATTTCGGAGATCTTCGCACGACTCTGCTGCGAATCTACGCGGAAAAACATCTGCAAATCGATGCGCGTTTGAACGCGGCCGGCCCGCGCCTTGAAAGAGAAGACGGACTCGAACTGCTCGGCATACTCCTGGACAACGCCTGCAGATTCGCAGCGCGCCAGGTGGTTGTGACTGTAAGCGAAGACAGGGTATCGATCGAGGACGACGGGCCCGGATGCACGGAAGAACAGATGCGAAACCTGGCAATGCGCGGAGCGCGCGTGGACGAGCGAACCGAATCCGGCATCGGCCTTTCGATCGCGCGCGAAATCGCAGAAGGCTACGGCCGGACTCTCTCGTTTTCTGTTTCGAGCCTCGGCGGACTCTGCGTGGAAATTCGCGAAGAGACTAATTCATCAAATAGCCGGCTCTGAGTAGTCCCAGAAGCACAACGCCCAGCACAATCCGGTAGATGACGAATGCCGCTGTTGAATGTGTTTTCAGATAGCGGAGCAGAAATGCCACGCTCATGTAGCCGACCACGGCCGAGACTGCTGTTGCAACAAGCAGCCCCGCAGCGCCTGCTTCCAGAAGCGCATGACGTTCTTCATACAGTTCATAAACGCCAGAGATTGCGATGGCCGGAATGCTCAGCAAAAATGAGATGCGCATGCTCGCTTCGCGCGTATAGCCAAGGAAGAGACCCATTGTAAGAGTCGTTCCGGAACGCGATGCGCCAGGAATGAGCGCGACGCTCTGAGCAAGTCCGACGAGGAGCGCATCCCGAAGATTGAAATGATGCACCGTATTGTGACGACGCGAATAACGGTCCGCGATCAGCAGAACCACTGCGAATACAATCAGGCTGCCGGCGATTACATAGAGCGACCGAAAATCCCCTTTGATCTTCTTCGCAAAGAGCAGAGCAAAAATACAGATCGGAATGGTCCCGATTCCAAGGTACCACACCATGCGCGCCTGTTCATCCTGAAAGGGCGAACCTGAGAAGAGTCCCTGGAGCGCGGCCCGGCCAAATTGCACCAGATCGCGCCAGAAATAGATGACCAGAGAAATGAGCGTACCGAGCTGAATGACCGCAGAATAGGCAGCCCCGGGATCCGGCATGCCCAGAAGGGCTGGAATCACGCGCAGATGCGCCGTGCTCGAGACGGGAATGAACTCCGTCAGCCCCTGAATGATGCCCAGCAGCGCTGCCTCGGTAAGCAAGATCATGCAACCATGGCTCCAGGTATTACTTTCCAATCAAACCATTTCCCGATTTCTGGTCAGGAAGTGGACCGGGACAAAGAACAATTGCGCGAACAGGTCGTGCGCATGCTCAACTCCGTTGCGCCGGAGCATTTTGAAGAACTGAAGTTCGAAGTGGATCTGTTCCTGGCCAAGGTTCAGCTCCTCAATGAAAAGGGAACGGGACAGCCGTCGGTCGACAAGAAGCGCATCAAAGAGAACCTTCACGAATTTCTCCGCGATGACATGATCTACTTTCTGCAGAAGCTCCTTTCCGAGCACAGAACCACTTTTGAAAAAATGATGCCGGGCATTGTCCCTTCGCACCGCGAAATCATCTTTCAACTCAAAGAGCTTCAGGCCAGAGTCTTTTACCCCGTCGGCAAAGATTTCAGCAAGACCTCCATGATCGGGCGATGGTTCCTTACGCTGCATGCGCGAGGAAACCTGAGCCAGCATAAAGTAATGAATTACTTTAATATATATAAAAATCGACTGTATTCGCTTCTTGAAGATCGACCGTTTGGATTCGCGGACACCGACACGCTGGTCCGCCGGATGCTCTTTTCTACGGAGTATGAAATCTCTTTCGACGAAATCTATTCTGCAGAGCTTGAACTCCGCCGCGAAATCACGTTCACTCTGCTCCGGCGGATTTCGACACAGAGCAGGATCGACTATCTCGTCAGCAAAGAAATCATAGAAGAACTCTCAGACAATTTCATCCGGATCCTGCACCGCGAAACCGCGAACCGTCTCAAGCAGGCTCTTGCAGAAATGGATGAGCTGAACAAACGCATCCTTGCGGAAAAGAAAACCGTTGAATCGGAAATCAAGATCGCGGCAAAATCTCAGGACAAGAATCTCCAGAAGACGCTGCCCGCAGATGACCCTCGCGTACGCTTCGCGCTCTGGTATGATCCGCTGATGAGCGTCGGAGGGGATTACTACAACGTAGTTCGCGTTTCCGAGCATGAGTATGCGCTCTTCCTCGCGGACATTTCCGGTCACGGCATCGGCGCGGCCATGTTCTTTAACACGCTCCGTCTCGCATTTGAGGAGAACCTGGGGTCGGCAGACCGGCCCGAGAAGACCATGCGGCGCGTGAACGAAGCCGTGTACGGAAAAATGTCGGACAACTTTGTTACGGCCATCTATGTTTACGTGAACCTGAAAAAGAAGATTTTGAAATACTGCAATGCGGGACATCCGAAGGCTTTCCTGTTCCAGGAAAACCAGGATCGCATGCGCGTACGCTTTTTAAGGCAGACGGGAAGAGTGCTTGGTTTGTTTGAGAAGGTCAACTACCGCGAAAAGCAGATCGCGCTCACTGGCCCGTCAAGACTCATCCTGTATACGGACGGCGTCACAGAAGCGTACGGCCGCGACGATCAGA
>CAZUJO010000241.1:0-6167 GCA_964619995.1 uncultured Leptospiraceae bacterium | reverse complement strand
CTCACGTACCCATAGCCTCCGTCTTCCGCTTGAAATTGCGCGCTGTGACCCAACTCATGAACAAATGTTTCAATACCACCCTGGTTAAGCGTTCCATCCGCGTTCAAAAGCTTCGTGGACATCCTGATCGTGTTACCGAGGGTGAGAGAATTTCGCTCTCCGCCCAAGTTCCAGCTATTTGGTTTAACAATGATATCCTCCGCATGAAAATCTGATCCATAGACCACTTTTGCCAGCATGATCTCATTCTGTGTCAGATAACGTCTCTCGCTCTTATCGTAGTCGGAGAACCATGCGCTCGCGACTCCCGCATTGCTAATGTTGTCTCCCTTTGCGATATTCGCAGTGTAATTCCTGGATAGCACTTGAAACAGATCGCGCCCGCCAGCATAGCTTCCTTTCTCAAGGCTCGCGAACATGTCGTCGAGGTCCTTGTATTTATTGTTCATCATGATTTCCTGCAATTTCTGCCCCATTTGCGCTGGTGTGGGCGTCTGGCCCCCGTTCTGGCTCTTCAAATCAAGTTCAATCCAGTTCTGAATATTTTTGTTATCTAGGGTAGCGTTTAACCCCTTCGTTATTTGATTCCCTCCGTAGTATTTTTGTTGGAAACCTTCTGTCCAACCAAAACCCTTCATCACGTTCAAGCCCTGTCCGCTGTTCACCATCTGCTGAATATCCGCTACGGATGAAACATTATTCGCAACGAGCAATTGAGCCTCGATTTCTTGGGGAGTTCGATTGTACTCTCGCGCCAAATTTACGATATACTGGCGAACATCAGTGCCCGGCACCACGCCATTCTTGACAATAGAGTATCCATTCGCAAACTCACGTTTGATGTAGTCGCCGAGTGTCTCCGATGGCAGGCCTTTGCTGGTTCCAGATATGGGACTACTTGGATTCGGCGGAGAGTTTGCGCCGAATGATATCGAAGGAAGATGATCTGCGATGACACGGCCAATGCCGCCTATCGTTCCAAGCGGATGAGTAATCGCGTCGCCGATCGAATCAAGCAAGCCTGTGAATCCTCCGTATTTTCCATCCTTCTCGTCGCGTCGTGCACCCACCAGTCCCGCGAAAAGATCCACAAGACCCTTCTGCGTCGGACTGGGTGCGTTTGATTTACCACCAAAACTCAGATCCATTGACTTCAAATCGGCCGCCACCGTCTGGCTCTCCTGCGTGATGACTGCTCCGGCAATCGCACCCAGTCTCCCGAGATCCGGCCGTCCCAGCTGATCATAATAGTTACGCTGACCGGCAGTTTTTTTGTAATATTGCTCAGTCACAGTTATCCCTGTCTGTATTGCATCCGCAGCCAGCGCACTTCCTCCTGAGAGCTCACTGACTACCTCGCCCTCAGCAAATTTCTGTCCGTCAAACTTGTATCCGTGGCTTGCTCCGTTTTCGTCATACTGCATACCTGCATTCACGGCGGCACTGATCGTTCCTCCAACTCCGGGTAAGGCAGCGCTCACTACTGCAAGTGCAGTCGCAATACCTGCCTGATCGGTCATCTTCATGCTGCGCTCGCCAGTGGTAACGTTCACGTGTATCGCGGCACCGACTGCCGCAATCGCGGCTCCTGCCGCGAATACCAGTGGCGCAAACGGTCCCGTCCCGGGTGAGACAACCATGATCGCCCCGCCAAATGCCGTGATCGGCGCCTTCACCATGTTCAGCGCCTGAGCTTCCCACAGGTATCCTTCTTTGATGTGATTGATCTGGCTTCCGACACGTACGCTGTACAATGAGTTCGCAATCATCGTCATCGGATTGAACTGGTTCATGAGAGTTCCAAGCGGCGTGCTTCCGAGGAGTTCACCCATAGCCCCGGTCACGGCACCGAACTCTGCGAAACTTGCCGTGGTGGAAAGCCCGGATGCAATTCCGGACAACGTTCCGGACGCAAAGCTGCTCGATGCTACTCCAACGCCATTGATCGCGCCAACGCCGGCAGAAATCGCGGCCACTTTACCTGTAGCATTCGCATGCTTTACAGCCTGTTCGATCACTCCCTGATCCGCTTTCCCCAGTTGTTCTCCCAGGAATTGCAGCTGTACGTAAAACCCGAAAGGAATCATCCCGGATGGTCTGGTTCCGTACTCGCCTAACTCCCCGAAGCCCCCCGCCAGCCCGTACTGCGCTACAAGTCCCTTTGTGCTCGCATCGCTTGAATACGAGTTCCCGCCAGCTTTCCCCCAGAATCCTCCCATCTGTGAATCTGGCTCTGCTCCGATCCATTTCCCGAGCGTTCCAATATCCGCTATATCCCGGGAATGCTCTCTCGTCTTGAGGGTACCTGTACCGAAGATGTATTCCGAAGCAGCCTGAAGCCTGAGCTTCTGCGTGTAGAAGAACGCATCCACTTCAACATCCGAAGAGTCTTTCAGGAAATCTGTGAGCGCTTTGTCTGAAAGCTCCTTGTATCCCTTCGCAGAGAAAGCATCATTGATTGCAGTATCCGCATCCATCGCAACGTATGCATCCACTCTGGCGAAGCTTCCGCCCGCAGATCGTTTAACATAGAAGCTGCCGTTTCTGAAAAACCCTGCGGCAAGAGCTGCGTTCTGAGTCTGCAGATCAGTCGCTCCATTTTGGGCTATAATCTGTTCGCGGATCTGGTTCTTCAGGGCTCTGTACTCTTCAAACACCCGCACATTGGCCACGACCTTCATGTTGTGCATGTGGTCGCTCATCGTACTGTCGTAATCTACCAGAGCCGCTGCGATTTTGGTTTCAATGCTTGTGTTCCCGGAATTTGCTATCTCTGTAATTTCAAGGCGCGTGTTAAACTTGGAAACAGCCTGATTCAATTCGGAGATTCGCTCAGCTCCCGTAGGAACGCTCGACTTGATCTCATCCAGAATCTTCGCGAGCATTTCCTGCTTGTTGATTCCTTCCTGTTTGATTCCAGTATTCCGCGAGAACTGCTCAATCTCCGCATTCATCGAATCCAGAATACCCGAGAGATTGGTACTCGCATCGGCCTGTGCCTTCTTCAGCGCCATATCCTCTTCGAATGCGATCTTTTTAGCCAGGATCTCTTTGGTCTTCTCTTCCCAGTGTTTTTTTCCTTCTGCCTCGGCCAGCTCTTGATCCTTCTTCCACTTTCGTTCTTCAGCCGCGAACCGGTTCTCAGCAAGATTCCACGCGTCTTTCCCGCGCTGTACGATCGTACCTACCCGGTCTTCCCAGTCGCTCTTTTGCGCATTCAGTGCTTCTTCGCGCACTTCCCAGTCTTTCAGCTGTACATTGACTCGCTGGTCCAGCTGGGCCTTGTATATGAGGTCAGCGTTTTCAGTTACATCTGCATACGTTATGCGGTAACCGGAGAACTCACGGCCCCCGTCTTTGTCCCCGGTTGCCTTCTGAAACAGCGAATCATACGTCGCATCCCTTTCCCGCAGTGCGAATGTCTCATCGCCTGTCTGCTGGCCCACTCCGTCCTCGGCCGCCACATACGCATCCTTTCTCTCGGCTCGGAGTGCGTCTCCGTGGGTTACGAGCGCGTCGAGAATTCGTCCTGCGTCGAAAGTCTTCACCTTCGGTGAGTTATCTGCAATCCGCTTCGCATACACAAAGTATACGCTGCCTGCATTGTTCACACGCCGTACGCGTACGTATTCCGTTCCGTCCGTGGCTCTGTACACACCGGCGGTGAGTGGTCCGGGAGGGCTCGTAATCTCCGGTTTCGAAAGCTCGTAGTGTCTTCCGAAGCTGTCCACGAAGTCCGAATCATCCGTCAGCGCTGACGCATCCAGAGCATCGCTCTGTTCTTGCGCACTCAGGGTCATCGTCTGTCCGGAAGAGTCCGTTGCGTCGCCGTCCTGAATCAGATACTTCAGATCCTCATCTGAGAGTGAATACAGAGCATTCGCTGTATCGTCATCTTTCCGCAACGCCCCAAACTGGATCAGTCTCTCCTTCAGAGTCTGCATGTCCGGTATCTTCGTAAAGTATTCCAGATCTGCCTTCGCGGCCTCATACTGCTGCTGAGCATCCATCGTCTTGCGAATCGAATCGTCGCCGGCAGAAGCAATCGCCGCCACCTGACCCACCAGCGCCACAAACTGCGCGAACGCGAGCTGCATCTGAGCCCGGGCAAGCATCTGCGCGCTCAAGCGCACCATCGCGCCCCCGGCTACAGTCATCGCCTGTCCCTGAATTACCATCGGGGCGCCAACAATGGGAAGAGCCATACCTGCGAGCATCAATTGCTGGCCGCCAACAATCATTGCGATCCCGGCATACTGTACCGGTATGAACACGGACTTTGTAATCTTGTCCATGATGTTCGCCATGTCATAGGCGCCTAACGTCTGCAGGAATGCGTAGTATACGCTTGAGAATCCGCTGAATTCTGCCAGCTGTCCGTGCGCGCCAAAATACTGCGCAAGCGCCTGCTGGTCCGCCGCAGGCATCGAAAGCGCGCCGACAATCCCCACTGCAGCCTCTATCTGCTGAGAAATCGTAACGGAAGGAGAATTTACGGGGAACAGGTTCTGCATCGAAGCTGCAACATAGCCCCCGCCAAAATTATCCATCCAACCCTTACCGCCCCAGAAGTAACTGCGGTATTCATTGTACAGTGCGAGGCGGGAGAGGGGTCCTGATGCTTCGACAATCCCCGCAAGCCTCATGTACACCTTGTTTCGTGCGTCCTTTCCGCTTTCATCCACGGAGAACTGAGAATTCAGTACCCGCTCGAAGTTCTGGCGTTTAGCTTCTGCAATCGCAGCGCGCTTTTCGATCTCGGCCTTGATGATCTCCTGTGCCTTGTGGATGCGCACCATCCTCATCGTGTGCAGGATGTGTTCACTGCGGGCCGTGAAGACATCTGCATACCTTTCAGCCACGTCGCGTTCGGTCAGCGTTGCCAGCTCTGTTTCTTCGGCTGCTGTGAGCGTTTCGTGCTTGTTAAACTTTCGATCACGCAGATCAGTCAGGCGTGCGCCTTCGTCCGTAGACAGGGCGTCAAATGTGGTGCCTGCGGCCAGCTTCTCCGCCACACTGGCAAAGAGTTCCAATCTGTCCTGCGTCTGCACTCTGAACGCGGCATCCTTCATCTTGCCCTGCACATCGTCCAACGCAGCCTGCGCTAGCTCATATGCCTCTTTCGCATCGGCTCTATGCTTTTCTAGCAGAGCTGCGTCGCCCTCGTTGTTCGCGGTAGATGATTGGTACAAGTATGGAGTTTTCGCATACTCCGCTACACTGCGTCTCAGATCCGAATCTTCGTTTGCTACAAGGAACTTCTTGAACGCGCCGGAAATCTCATCCAATCGATTCACATACTCGCGGTTCTGCGTCGCGTACTGATTGCGCAGCAACTCTTCGGCCTTAGCCAGATCATCAAAATTCTTCTGCGCCGCCTCGTAGGCATCCTTCGCTGGCTTCGCCGCCGCTTCCAGGTACACAGTCAGGGACTGCTTCAGAGTCTCTTGCCTGCGTCCGGCGTCGGCGTATTCCGCCTGGGCTTTGTCCGTCTGCGCTACAATTGCTTTGATGTCCTGGCCTTTCGTCGCCAGCTGAACATCGCCGTTATCTGCCACTCGTGCAGAAGCATTTTGTTGAATTGCGAGAATGCCATCGGTGGACACAGCTCCCGTTGCTTCCGTATCGTAGGCACCCTTAATCTGTGCAAGGAGTGCAGCAGGATCAGAAGTCCGGTCATCGGCCATCCCGGCCGCGCGGAACACAGTCACAAGGCTCCGATTCAATCGGGAGATAGATTCAATGTAGTTATTCGCAAGGTTTTCATAATACAGCTCTTTGTACAGAGCTTCGCCTGTCAGACCAAGGGCCGCACGCTCTTCAACCGTCGAAACAGTGCGAATGCCCTGCACATCTACGGTACCTCCCGAAAGAGAGAGGGATTTTGCAGCCGTTGCGGCGTCGCTCGTCAGAGTTTTCTCGTAATCACCTGAAGAAAGAAGGCCTTCCGTCTGTCCTGCGAGCTTCAGTGAATCCGATTCAAGCAGGCTCTGTGTAAACTGCTCAAACGTGATCGCCGGTGTTCCCTTCGTCTGGCAATCAGCCACATACTTATCATATGCCGCATTCTGGTACGCTCGTTCGGAGCCCGTATAAGTCCTGTGATTCGAGAATCGTGTGCCTGTGTAGGTCGCGGCTCGCTGTGCTGCAAACCCGAGCAGCTTCTG
>CAZUJO010000240.1:0-6192 GCA_964619995.1 uncultured Leptospiraceae bacterium | reverse complement strand
GTGGTGACCGGCGAAAAACTGCTGATCCAGGCGATGCCCGGAATTCCATTTGGATGGGTTCCTGCGCTGGATTACCTGAGTTTCTACGCGGGTGTTCCTGTGTTCTGCCTCTTTGCCCGGAATCTATTCCCAGAGGAGTTCGACCGGCGCATCCATGCGTTTATCCTGTGGACCGGCATGGCTTGTGTTGCTGCCGTTCTGCTTTTGCCCCTGCGCCTTTACGGTTACACGCTGTACTATTACCAGGCATTCACCGCGCTCGTGATCACCGGCCTTGCATGCGTGTTTCTCCTTGCAATCATCCGGCGCAGACCGGACGCGCGCATCATCGGCTTCGGCGGTTTCGTCCTGATTGGCACGGCCGCGTATGATATGCTGCACGTAGCATTCCGGATCGGCCCGGGTTACATTCTCCCTCTGGGATTCTTCGTGTTCACGTGCGTGCAGGCGCTTGCGCTCGCGCGGCGGTTCTCAAGAGAATTCAATAGGAGCGAGGAACTCACCGCTCATCTGAAGGCGGCATACTCGGAAGCGGTTGAGCTTCGCGGGCGTCTTGCCGCGAAAGAGAAAATGGCAACGATAGGCGACATGGCGGCAGGCATTGTTCACGACTTGAAAAATCCCGTGGGAATCATCAAAGGTTCTATAGAACTTGCCGACGACGACGCGATCAGCCGCGCCGAGCGCCGCGAACTGATGCGGATTGTGGACATGGAAGCAGACAGAATGCTTTCTCTGGTCCAGGATTTGCTGGAGTTCAGCCGCGGTTCAGTGTCGATCGAGAAGCGGGACGTGAATCGTTCTGCTTACATTGAGCGGGTGCGCGGCGTGATTGCGCCCGGCTTCGATGCGAAAAAGCTCGCATTCTCAATTCACTCGGACGATTCCGGACCACTGCGCATAGACCCCGACCGGTTCCTTCGCGTACTTGTGAATATCGCCGGAAACGCGGCGGATGCGCTGTCTGCCGGCGGGGAGTTCAAGCTTACCGTTTCAAGCAGCAACGGGATGACACGTTTCACGTTAGCCGACAATGGACCCGGCATCCCCGCGTCCATTCGCGCCCGCCTGTTTGAACCATTTGTAACCCAGGGGAAAGCCCACGGAACAGGCCTCGGAATGGCAATTGTAAAGAGCATCGTCGACGCGCACGGAGGAACGATCTCCTTTGAAACAGAGACCGGAAAGGGCACCGTGTTTACGATTGAACTGCCTCAGTAGCGCGCAACAGGCTGTTCAGCCGAACGGCCTGAGATCCTTCTTTTCCAGAAAAATCCCCGGAGAAAGCTTCCAATCCGGATGATCAGGATGATGGAGCGTTCGCTTCACAACGTAGTCAAAGAGCAATGGATTGAACTTGTAGATTTCATTCAGCAGCTGCCTTTCTTCGCTCGAAATAAATCCGTTCTGCATGAGAGCCTTTGTGCGAATGACGATGTTGATGGCGGGGAGCGGATAATCGCTTCCATTCACAAGCCGCCTGTGCAGCTCAGGATGCGCGAGAATGTATTTCAAGGGTTCGGGCTCTGGATGCGCTCCGAGACGGTTGAACTGCGTCATCGCAGAGATATCCGCAAACAGCAGGCCTTCATATTTCTTTTCGCTGAACATGCGTACAAACAACTCAAAGTTGGAAACGGGCGGATGACCGGGCGCATCGAGATCCATCGCCTGCCCCAGGCTTGCGCAATGCGCGACAATGACCTTCACGCCCTGGGCGAGCGGCGCGCGAAGATACAAAGGATTTCCGAGCTCCTGGTACTCCTGCGCGTCCACAGCCCGCTCTTCGCCTGCATGCGAAAGGAGGATCATATTGTATTTCTTCATCATCGCATAGAACGGACGATAGGCGGGATCGTCCGGATGAATGCCCATCGCATTCGGCAGCCACTTGACGACCCGGGCGCCCTTCTTCGCAACGCGTTCGAGTTCCACAAGAGCGTCCTTGCGCGCAGGATGAACAGACACGGCCGGCACAAGAAAGCGCGAACTCGATGCCACAGCAAAGCTGTAGTCGTTTGAAACGTAGAAGTCCGTGTTCTCAGTAGCCAACTCTCCCTTCTCAGTGTAATGTTTGTCGAATCCAAGTACGAGGAAGCGGCCGTGGCTCTCCATGTTGTCGATGAGCTGGTTGAGCCGCTCGACATACTGGTCATCTGTCCGCGAAAAGTCCGTAATGCCGGCGGCCGATGCATATACATTGAAGCGCATTTTCTTGATGGGATGCATCGAAGAGTAAAAGTTGGGATTGATGAAGCATTCTTTGCACGTGGTTCCCGTCGATACGATGTGCAGATGATAGTCCATCAGTTTCGATGGATCCACGTCTGCGAACGCACGGCGAATCAGCTCCTGCGCGCCGGCGCTCAGGCCGGTGTATCGGGAGCCCGGAGCAAAGTCATGCGCGCCTCCAATGCATCGGGTAATACAGGAGGGGGAACCGAAACCCAGGATGGCGACCAGAGAGGCGAGGAGCACGCGGCGCATGGGGCCTCATCCATTCAGGCATCCGCCCAGAGTCAACCCTTCCCTCCGGGCGCCGGCCGACCCGGAAGCGACCTCGCTCCGAGCCCGGTCTTCTTTTTTTGTGTATATACACATTTTTTGATGGACGATTCTTTCCCCGAGGCTGTGTATATGCACGAGAAATATTCGTGTATATACACGGAGGAGAGACCCCATGAATGCATCCTATGAAAAGACCCCGGAAACCAGTGTGCTGATTCGTTTTCCCGACTGTGACCCGTTCGGCCACCTGAATAATGCGCGCTATCTGACCTATTTCGTAAATGCCCGCGAAGATCATGTGCGCGAGAACTACGGGCTCGACATTTACCAGCACGCCGCGGATACGGGCAAAGGATGGGTCGTGCGCGGCGCGAACATTGTGTACGCGGCCCCGGCGATGAACAATGAGCGTGTGCGAATTCAGTCGCGGATGATCGATCTCGGAAGCAATTTCATGACCATCGAGGGAGTCATGCGCGGGACGCACGGAATCAACGCTGTGTCCTGGGTGAACCTTACGTACGTCGACACGAGGACCGGCCGGCCCCTCCGGCATGATCCGGCGCTGCAGGCGTTGTTTGAGAATCTGGTTGCGCCGCTCGGCGAACAGACAGACCTTGAAACGCGCGTGCGCATTCTGCGCCGGGCAGAGAAACATGAGCAAGCCGCGGAACTCGCAGCAACGCATTGAACGAGCGCTCGAACACTGCGTGAACTTCAACTTCCGCCGCATTGCCAGAAAGCTTGCGGCGCGATACGATTCTGTATTCCACGATCTGGATTTGAAGACCACGCAGTATTCGCTCCTCGCCGCAATTCGCATGGCGGAAGAACCGACACTTGCAGACCTCTGCGAAGGCATGGCGCTTGAGCGAACGACGCTCCTGCGAAATCTGGCGCCGCTTGAAAAACGGAGGCTCATCGAGTCGGCGGGAAAAGAGCGGGGACAGCAGAGACGCGTGCGGCTCACAGCGGCGGGAAAGGATCTGCTTGCGAAAGCGTTTTCAAAGTGGCGCGAAGCTCAAAGAGAAACCATCAGCGATATCGGGGCTGAAGAGTGGCAGAAAGTTTCGCAATCCCTCAAAGGGATCAACGCAAGGATTTAACCTTTCATGATTCTGCGTACGCGATACAGCCCGAAATCAAGAACCTCGGCCCAGGCGACCGGGCTTCCATCCGGCGAAACGATCCAGGCAAACTGACTCGTCTCCGGCATCGCAAGGCGCGGCGTCTGTCCGTGCATGAGACTCTTCACCTGCGCATCCGATGCCTGCACCCGAGGCCAGGTCAGAACTTCGTGCGGAGGCAAAATGCGGACGGTCTCCCCGGGGCGCCAGCAGTCCTCATTCAAAACAAATGAGCCGATTGCCGTGCGGGTCAGAGAAGCGAGATGCACGGGGAACTTCATGAAATCGCCCAGATCGCGCGCAATCGAACGAATGTAGGTTCCGCCGGAAACGCTGAAGTCAGCCGTGACGCGGCTTCCTTCTATAGAAATCACCGACGCCGAATAAATGCTTACTTTGCGCGCGGGCGGCAGTTCCGTAACGCCCGCCCGGGCATGATCTGAATACCGTTTGCCCTGCTTCTTCAGAGCCGAATACAGCGGAGGAATCTGCTGCTCGACAAACACCTGCTTCTCGATCCATTCCGTGATTTCAGAAGCGTGCTCCGAAACAAACGCTTCAGCTTCCGAAGGGTCCCGCTCCTCAAGGAGAGGACCTTCGGGATCGTGCGTTTCTGTGCTCTTTCCAAATCCAAACACGGCCGAATAACGTTTATCCGCGTGAAGAAAGAAATCAGACAGGCAGGTGGATTTGCCGACCACAAGCAGCATCAAACCTTCCGCAAATCGATCCAGGGTTCCCGTATGACCCACACGGTCTGCGTGAATCGTGCGTTTCAGTTTGCCGACGAGTTCGGCAGAACCCATGCCGGCAGGTTTACAGGATGGAACAAATCCGCCGGTCATGCGTCCGTTCCTTCGCCCGCGCTCTTTTCATCTTTGCGGCTCTCAAGCCGCTCGATCATCCGATCGCCTTCTTTGATGCTTGTGTCTTCGCGAAAAACAAATCGCGGTGTGCTTCGCAGGTGAAGGTCGCGGCTGATCTGCGACTGCAGGGTCCCTGCAAGGCGCGAAAGAACCTGCATGGTCATGCGGTTGTCTTCGGGATCACCGAACGGAGAAACGAAGAAGATCACCTCGGACATGTCGGTTTTCAGCTCAACGCGCGTAACCGAAACAAGGCCGATTCCGTCGCCGCGAAGCGAACGCTTCTGGATTTCAGTGGCCATCTCCCTCAAAAGAGACGACTCCAGCTTCTTTTTACGAATGTCTTTCATGCTGCGGAGAAACTTTGAAATCGCCCCGCCTGCTTAGAGCTTGCGGGCGATTTCCTTGATTTCAAACGACTCGATCTGGTCGTTCTCGCGAATGTCGTTGTAGCCCTCGATTGCAATCCCGCATTCAAAGCCTTCCGCCACTTCGCCGACATCGTCTTTCACGCGGCGCAGGCTTCGCAGGCTGCCCGTATAGATGACCACGCCGTCGCGGATGAGGCGGACTTTGTTGTTTTTGCGGATCTTGCCCTGGATGACCATACAACCGGCAATGTTGCCGACTCTGGAAATCTTGAAGACTGCGCGGATTTGCGCGCGGCCGGAAACTTCTTCCACCTTGTCGGGTTCGAGAAGGCCTTCCATGGCCGCTTTGACTTCTTCAATGACATTGTAGATAATGTTGTAGTACTTGATTTCTACAAGATTCTTCTCTGCGAGTTCCGCAGCGCGCGGCGTTGCGCGCACCTGGAAGCCCACAATCAGAGCGTTCGACGCGCTTGCGAGCGTAACGTCCGATTCGGAGATCGCGCCGGTTGCGCCGAATATCACGCGGACCTTCACGTCGTCGGTCGAAAGCTTCAAGAGGCCGTCGCGAATGGCTTCCACGGAACCCTGCACGTCGGCTTTGATGATGACCTTGACTTCTTTGTGGTCCTGAATCCAGGTCTTGAGGTCTCCCAGAGTCGGCTGAACGCGCGTTGCCGCATCCGTGATCTGCTTGAAATGCTGACGCTTGGCTGCGATTTCGCGGCCGAACTTTTCGCTTTCCACCGCGGTGAACGGATCGCCCGCATCCGGAACGCCGTCAATCCCCGTGATTTCAATGGGGGTTGCGGGACCGGCAGCCACAACTCTGTGGCCGAAGCTGTCGAACATGGCGCGCACGCGGCCGGAGAAAACACCGACGACGTACGGATCACCTTCGCGCAATGTACCTTTTTGAATGAGCACGGTAGCAACGGGACCTTTGCCCGGATCCACGCGCGCTTCCACAACGCGTCCAACGCCGCGCAGATCTGGATTCGCTGTCAGACCCATAACATCTGCCTGAAGCAGAATCATATCGAGAAGATGGTCGATCCCGATGTTTTGTTTTGCTGAGATTTCGCAGAAGATCGTCTGTCCGCCCCAGTCTTCTGACTGGAGGCCGTGAACGTTCAGCGCCTGCTTGACGCGGTCCACATTCGCGGCCGGGAGATCGATCTTGTTCACAGCGACGATGATCGGAACTTTCGCTTCCTGCGCATGCGTGATGGCTTCAACGGTTTGCTCTTTGACGCCGTCGTCTGCGGCAACCACAAGAACGACAATGTCGGTTACGGCAGCGCCGCGCGCACGCATGGC
>CAZUJO010000239.1:1445-6219 GCA_964619995.1 uncultured Leptospiraceae bacterium | reverse complement strand
GGCCGAGACCACAAAGAGCTGGTGGAGTTTTGACATTGCCGTCATCGCATTTCCTCTCGGCGAGCCCCCCGTCCAGGACGCAGTGGACGATCTTCTGAAGCAGAAGGAAGGCACAGCGCTCATCAATCTTCGCTTCTGGACCGACCGCACCATCATCCTTTTTCTGACTCGCCATCGCTTTCATCTTCAGGCTGACGTGATCAAATTCGATCCAAAGCCCGAACCGGATAAAGACAAAGACAAGGACAAAGAGAAAGACAAAAAGAAATGAGGCTCCTCTTCGCTCTCATCGCACTTCTTGGCGCCTGTACGCCCGGAGGCATCATCGACCGGGGCGGATTCCGCGACCAGGGCGGGATCATACCGCAGGCCACGCGCACACACGGCGCCCCGTATCAGATTCTCTGTTACGACCCGGCCGAACAAAAGAGACGCGACGCGCTGCCGGAAGGAGCGGAGCGTCCGCCCGGGCCGCCCGTTACGTTGAAAGATCCTGCCGATTACAAAGGCGGCTGCGAAGAAGAAGGCGAAAGCTCCACGTTCTTCCTCTTCAATATGTTTCCTGTGACGCCGCCGCTTAACCCCGAGTATGCGATCGGCACGGCAGTGCAGAAACTTGAAGGGGATACAATGATTGCCATGCGCACATGGCACGAAACGCACTATTACTCGATCCTGGGACGCGTCAGCGTTTTCAAGGTCCGCGGACTCGTAATCAAGTTTGCGCAGGATTCTAAAGTTTCCGAGGCCGCAAAATCGGACAAGAAAAGCGACGATAAGAAGGAGGCGGGCAAGCCCGAGAAATCGGAGAAGACTCCGCGATGAAGTTCCTGCCTGCCGCGGCAGCGGCTGCCCTCCTGTTCTTCTCCGGATGCATTGTCGAAAAAGACACGGTCAATACAGACGACGCATATTCAGAAGTGTATGCGGCCATACAGTTCAAGGCAAGACAGTGCGGAAATCAGCCCGGCTACATCCTTCTTCTGCCAGACAATCCGCCCACGTACGGAACGCGCCTCTGTTCTCTTTCCATCATCCGCCAGGACTGTCCCTTTACAAACTATCCTGTTTTCTGCCTTGAAATGTACGGCGTCGACCTGCCGGGGATCGGTCCGTGAGAAATCGTAAGTTATTTTTACTGTTCCTGTTTCTTCTTCCGGGCGCGCTGCTTGCGCTCGATGTGAAGGTCCGCGTGGAAGACAAGCGCACGGGAAAGCCCGTTGCGGATGCTCAGATCATCGTGCTTGAGACGAAAGAGAAATTCTTCGCCGATGAAACAGGCGAGGCGCTCGTTCGCGTACCATCCAGGGGATTTGTTACGATCCGCGCGATCTCGCCCAGCGGCGAAATCGTTCAGCCGCGAATTGAGATCTCCGGTCCCAACCAGGTTGTGACGATCTTTCTGGGCATCGAAGAAGTGCGCGAAGTTCAGAGACCCGTGCAGCCCCAGCAGGTAAACAAGGAAGAAGGGATTACCGTCGCCGGACAGAGGGAGCGCCAGAAGGTTTCGCGCTATCAGGTGCGCATTGATGAAGTCAAACG
Source organism: uncultured Leptospiraceae bacterium (assembly GCA_964619995.1). GTDB lineage: Bacteria > Spirochaetota > Leptospiria > Leptospirales > Leptonemataceae > JAEUSB01. The sequence continues at coordinate 4,677 of CAZUJO010000239.1, read as the reverse complement.
CATTCCCGGTCAGTTTGGCGAAGCGCTGCGCGGTCTTGAGACCCTGCCCGGCGTGAACGCCCCGCCGTTTGGAAACGGGGACATTGCCGTGCGCGGCGCGAACACAAACGCAAACACGTATCTCGTGGATGATCTTCCGATCGGCTATGCATTTCATTTCGCCGGACTGAACTCGGTGCTTCACAACGATCTGATCAAGTCGATCGATCTGTACACGGGCGCCTACCCGGTCGTATACGGGAACGCAACCGGCGGCGTGGTCGCGATCGATACAATCGACAATGTGGAAAAGTTCGGCGGTCATGCGACGTTTTCGCTCTGGGCGGCACAGGCCCTGTTCAAAGGCGTTCTCGGAGACGGCGCAGGTTACTGGGTCGCCTCCGGCCGCATTTCCTACCTCGACCAGACGCTGCGCCCGTACATCCCTTCCGGAACGACTCTGATTCCCCGCTACTGGGACGAGCAGTTCAAGGCCATGTACCGCCTCAGCCCGACGCAGAAGCTGTACTTCTGCGTTCTGGGCTCGAAGGACGAATTCATCGCGAAGATCGAAAATAAGCCCTCCTGGGATCCGACCTCTGAGTTCGATCCGCGCCTCGTCGGCGCGCAGGTCGCATTTGACCAGGCATTTCACACAGAAGCGGTCCGCCATGTATGGACGCCCGGATCGCGCGTATCAAACGAACTCACCGCCTACTACACAAACAACATCCGTTACATCGACGGTCAGCTTGGATTGATTCGCGCCAAACAAATTCAACAGGACGGTTATGCGGCCCTGAAGGACGCGTTCACATGGGATATCTTCAAAGATCACATAACGTTCGACGCTGGATTTGAGGCGCGCAAGTTCGAGTACAGAAACAACGGCCAGACCACGCAGCTTGTAAATCCAAACAACCCGAGCCCGGACCCTTACAAAACAACCAATCCTGACTACGTCAACGTGCCCGTGCGCGACGTGCAGATCACCGGATACGACACGGGATATGCGATGCTTACTTTGAAGGCCTGGGGATTTGAGGCGAAGCCGGGCGTGCGCGTCGATTATTTTGGCCTGAATCGCGAACGTGTGGTCGATCCGCGCGGCGTTGTTTCCTACAGCTTCCCGACAAAAACCACCATCAGCGGCGGAGCCGGCGTCTACCACCGCGTTCCGGATGCCGGTACTTACTCAACGTCATCCGGCAACCCGGACCTGCGGCTGGAGCGCGCGGAGCATTACGGCGGCGGAATTGAACAGGTCGTGGACAGCTGGACCTTCAAGGGCGAAGTCTACCGGCACTACTACACGGATATCGTCGTAAGCGATCCTTACGCGACCACGCCGGTCCGCCTGAATCAGGATCCGTTCTACCGTTATACGACACCGTTCAATTACAATGCTCCGCTCTATTACTCAAACGATGGAACCGGCTTCTCCGAAGGATGGGAAATCTATATTAAGAAGGTTAAGCCGGACAATCAGAACGGGCTTTACGGCTGGCTTTCGTATACCTGGTCGAGAACCCTTCGCAATACACACCAGCATATCATTACAGACGACGAAAAACGAATTCTCATGAGCGCGGATGAATCGCGCATCGTCCATCAGTACGACAATACGAAAGATCATTACGCTGACTTTGACCGCACGCACATCGTCAACGTCGTGCTGGGATGGAAGATCAGCCGCGAATGGCAGGTGGGCGCAAAATGGAAATACATGACCTCGCAGCCCTACACGCCCATCGTTAAAGACGACGGCGGCCGGCAGATTCAGAACGGACGTTATGTGTTCAATCCCGTGTATTCCACAGAGCTGGAGTCCGGAAGATTGAAACCCTATCACCGCCTGGACGTTCGCATCGACCGCTTCATGAACTACGGATGGGGATTTGGAAACGTGTTTGTAGAGATGCTGAACGTCTATCTGCGCGACAATCCTGTAAACCTGGACTGGAATCAATCGCGCCCCATTTCGCGTACGAACCCGTCCATTCAGAATGATTTTGGAACGCTCGAAACTTCCACCGGCGACGGCAGACGCGTCAAGTTCCCGCTCATCAACTTCGGCCTTGAGGTTCAGTTCTGATGACAGCGCGAAAAAGGACTGCATGGATCGCCGCGGCCGCCTGCATCTGCGCGGCCACGCTCATCCCGGCCTGCACGGAATCGCGCGACAAGAAGCGCCAGTCTGATCTCGAACTCCAGAGGCTGATTGCGCTTTCTCTCTTGAATTCTCGCGATGTGACCGGGAACTGCGTGCAGGCAGAGACGCAGGCGATTTCCTGCGCGAATGCCGCTGGCGCCGGCGCCACATACGGGGCGACGATGGCATCTGTTTACACCGTCACTTTTTCAGCGTCTCCGCAGGCCGCCTCTCTCTGCAATGAGCTGCCGAACTCTCCCCTTTACGGCAGTTTCTCCGCCTCGGCGAAGATCTGCCACTTCACATGCTACAAGCAGTACTTTGCTTCGCAGATAGCGCAGAATCGCTGCGCCAGTCAGTTCACCGCAATTCTCACGGCTTACACGAACTGCCTGCCGGCTGCCTGGATCGTAACCTGCACCGATTCAACCCTGTACGGATGCCTGAATCAGTGTTTCCGCACCGGAACTGTGATTCCTTGACGATCCCGCGCCCCGCTTGCAGAGCTGTGCATGCGACAATTCGCCCTCTTATTGATTTTCACTCTCTCGATTCCACTGGCTGCGCAACCGGGCCAATCCACGATCCGCTCCGGAAGCGCGCAGAATCCCGATGAAGAAAGCCCTCTCTCCGCGGACGCTGCGAAATTCAGGCCGCTGCTGGATCTGACCAACGGCTTCATGGATTCCATTCTCGCTGGAAAAGAGGCCGCTCTTTACGACACGCAGTTCTCAGGCTGGCTGAAAGACAGCATGGATCGGTCCTGGTTTCTCGCACAGATGAGCGGTCTGCGAACCCTGCACGGTCGGCCGACTTCTTACAAGAAGCTGCAGTGGTATTTCATCGAAGAGTCCATTCAAGGCAGGCCGCTGGTTCACAGCGTGAAGATCATGCATTACGGAAACGAAATCGTTCAGTTCGTGACAACGGTGTCTGCCGGCGATCTCAAGCGCGTACTCGGATTTCAAATCATCCCGCCTCCCGAAAGGCAGGATTCGGCAGTCGAGACGCCCGCATTCAGCTCAAGCGCAAAGGGAAATGAAGAGGCAGAGCAGCCTCTCTCTGGCGGAGCGGCTGAGTATGCCGTGCTTTTGAAGTCGG
>CAZUJO010000239.1:0-1435 GCA_964619995.1 uncultured Leptospiraceae bacterium | reverse complement strand
ATGCCTTCCTGGATCTGATAAAGACACAGAACTATAAGAACGCTTACGACCGGTACTTTGCAGAATCGCTCAAAGCGCAGGCAACGGAAGGAGGACTCGAGGAAGCGCACAGACGGACCTCGCAGCTGGCAGGGCCAATGCAGTCCTACAAACCCAACCAGTGGATCTTCTTCCTGCGCAAGTATCAGGGCGGCGATGTGGTGATTCTTCGCAAGGTTGTGCGTCACGCCGACACAATCATGTACTACAATTTCGCGGCCCTTGCAAAGGACCAGGCGCACTTCATTGGATTTCAGTCTCTGCCTAAACCCGGGCCGGCTCAGACAAAGTACTACTACACGGATCCGGAAGGAAAGAGGGTAGAAGTGAAATAAGTCCGCCCGTCCGGGCGGACTTACAAACGCGGGATCAGTCCCACTTAATGTTTTCGAGCGCGCGCTGTGCTTCGCGCTTTGTGGATGTGGGGAATCGTGATTGAATGACCCGCATCAGAGGAACGAAGGAACGGCGGTCGCGGAGGCTGCCAAGAGAACGGATGATCGCAGTGGCAACAGTAACGTTATCTGCCTGCGGTCCTTTCTCGAGTTCGTTGTTCAGAGCGCCTACAAGTTCCGTCGTCGCGGCAGCAGCATCCTTGTAGAAGCGGGCGAGCGCACGCGCGCATGCCAGACGAACTTCTTCATGGGTGTCTTCTCTTACAACTTTGCCGAGCGGCTGAACGAGTTTGTCGCTTTCCGGAAGATCAGAGAAACGAGCCAGCGCCTGGCAGGCTGCTTCGCGGATGATGTGGTGATCTGGAGTCTGAGTCTGCGGAGCCATGGCGCCGAGAATCGGATTGTAGATGCTTGAAGGGGCGACGTTTTTGTTGTTCACCAGTTCGCGCGAGAGTTCTCCAAGACGCGAAATGCCGCAGCCCTTGTCTTCAAGGCGGACTTTTGGATCCGAAAGCTGTTTGGCAATTTCATCGACGCCCGTGACCGGGATCCGGTTGAAAATGTAGCACGTGGAGTCCTGCGCAAAGGCAGGCGCGACCAGCGACAAAAAGAGCGCTGCGGACAGAATGTTACGAATCATTTCACCCTCTTCTCTATGACCTCATTCAGGAGTTCTGCAAGGTCCTGGAACTGGTCTGACTTACGAATCCGAATGGGTTTGGCTTTGCCGCCTTCAGCGAGCTCTTTGAGGCTCATCTTGATGTTGTGCACCGGCCCGGCCATGCTGTGGGAATAAAACAGGCTGAAAACTACGATGATGATCAGGTTCAGCATGCTGATGAACAGGATCGGTTTCCAGAAAAGCTCAAACGCATTGTAGGTTTTTCCTGGCACGGGAGTTTCCAGGAACGTTCCATCCGGCTGCTGAATGCGCTTGATTTCCATTGAATGCAGAACGCCTGCATCCGGAAGAAGATCGTACGGGTTTTCAAACAGCACCG
>CAZUJO010000238.1:0-6220 GCA_964619995.1 uncultured Leptospiraceae bacterium | reverse complement strand
CTCGAGAGCAGGGTGAAACTCGGGAAGCACCAGAGCGGAATCCTTTCCAAGTTTCTCGTAGGCGCGCAGCAGTCTTTTTCCATCCGAAGAAAGGGAATACGGCATGACGCAAACTCCGCGCGTACAGCCTCCCCGCAATCGATTTTGCAAAAACACTGTCCGAGAACATGGCCGGGGTTTTCCTTGCGGCATGATTGTAGTGATCACCGGAGGCACAGGACTCCTGGGGCAGGCCGCTCGCCGCATGCTTGAGCGGGCCGGGCACAGCGTTCGCATTCTCAGCAGGCGGCAGGACGCTTCTTTCCGATGGGATCCCGACCGGAGCTATATCGACGCGCGCGTCTTTGAAGGAGCGCACGCCGTCCTCCATCTTGCGGGCGAAAATATTTCGGGAAGATGGACGAACGAGAAAAAGCGCGAAATCATCGAAAGCCGAAAGCGCAGCACAGCGATTCTTGCCGACGCTCTTTCCGGAATCAAAGAAAAACCCGTAACCGTCTGCGCTTCTGCGATTGGATACTATGGGGATGCGGGGAAAAGGCTGTGCGTCGAGACCGATCCACCCGGCCAGGGCTTTCTCGCCGAAACGACTGCCGCCTGGGAAGAAGCAATTTCGAGCATTCCTTCCTCGCGAAGCGTCGTGTTCCGAATCGGCGTCGTCTTATCGATGCAAGGCGGAGCCCTTCCGAAAATGGTGCTGCCCGTGAAGATGTTTGCAGGATCGCCGCTGGGAGACGGACGGCAGATCCTCAGCTGGATCCACATCGAAGACATGGCGCGCATGTTTGCTCTTGCTGTGGACCCTTCGTTTGAAGACTGCGGAATTCGTCTTTCGGGAACCTACAACGCCGCGGCGCCGGAACCGATCTCAAACCATGATTTCACCCGCGAGATTGCGCGCGTGCTGAGGCGGCCATTCTTTCTCCCGGCCGTCCCTGCATTCGTCCTTCGCACGGTTCTCGGCGAAATGTCTGCGCTCGCCCTGGACAGCACAAAAGTATCAGCGGCAAAGATCCTTGAGGCTGGATTCCGGTTTCGTTTCGCGTCGGCGGGCCAGGCTCTCGAAGATCTCCTTGCCCCGTCCGCGCAGGCCTCCTGAATGCAGGCAGAGACTTCGTCGGTTCTATTCTGGTTCCGGCGCGATCTCCGGCTGAAGGACAACGCCGGCCTCTACCACGCCCTGAAATCCGGACTTCCGGTGCGCGCGGTCTTTATTTTCGACAGCGAAATTCTGAACCCGCTTCCGCGCGATGATGCGCGCGTCACTTTCATTCATTCTGTGATCACAAGAATCAAAGACTATCTCGAAAGCAAAGGAAGCACGCTGCATGTGTACGCAGGCCGGCCGGAAGAAGTCTGGGAAAGGATTCTTGCTGAGTTCAAACCGGCCGCCGTCTATTTGAACCACGACTATGAACCGGACGCAATCGCGCGCGACGCGCTCGTGGAGAGACTCTGCAAAAACCGCGGCGTAACATTCCATTCATTCAAGGACCAGTGTATCTTCGAAAAAAACGAAATCGTAAAGGACAATGGAGCGCCCTATACAGTATTCACTCCCTACTTCCGCCGATGGAAGCAGCGTCTCGACTCGTTCGCGCAGCAGGCATTCCCTTCTGAACGGAACATCGCGGATTTCGCGCGCGAAGAACGCACAGGTATGCCGGGCCTCGCGGAAATTGGTTTTCGGCCTTCGCGCATTCAGGTTCCGGATCCTGAAATCAGAAGCAGCATCATCGATCATTATGCAGAGACGCGCGATTTCCCGGGCATACGAGGGACGACGCGGCTCGGCGTGCACCTTCGTTTCGGCACGATCAGCGTTCGCACGCTTGCAGCGAAGGCGAAAGAGTCTCCGGTGTTTCTTTCAGAACTTGCGTGGAGGGATTTCTTCATGATGATCCTCTTCCATTTTCCGCTGTCCGCAAAGCAAGCGTTCAAGCCCGCATACGACCGCATCGAGTGGCGGAACGATCCTGAGGAAATCGCCGCATGGAAGGAGGGACGCACGGGCTATCCGCTCGTGGACGCAGGGATGCGCGAACTGAATGCAACGGGCTTTATGCACAACCGCGTGCGGATGGTTGCGGCCAGCTTTCTCTGCAAACATCTGCTCGCGGACTGGCGGATTGGAGAGCGGACCTTCGCGGAATTGCTGCTCGACTACGACCTGTCAGCAAACGCAGGGAACTGGCAGTGGGCCTGCGGTTCGGGCTGCGATGCGGCCCCCTACTTTCGGATTTTCAATCCCGCCTCGCAGGAGAAAAAGTTCGACCCCTCTCATGCCTACATAAAACAATGGATTCCTGAGCTCGAAAGCTCCTATCCGGAACCGATTGTGAATCACGAGTTTGCCAGATCCCGATGCCTCGCAGAGTTCAAGAAGGCCCTGCGCACATGAAACGAGTCCTCGTTACGGGAAGCAGGGGTTTCGTGGGCATGCATCTGTGCTCCGCGCTTCAAAAAGAAGGCGCAGAAGTCACAGGGCTGGACCGGGCCGGAAAGGAATCGCCACTGCCTCCCTGGTTTGCGCAGCTTTACCCCGATTTCGACGCGGACAGGATGCAGAGGATCCAGTCCGACCTTCAGGAATGCGCCGAAATCCAGGCCATTCTCAAAGACGGCAAGTATGATACGATCATTCATCTTGCAGGGACGGCATTCGTGCCGGAAGGCTGGATGAATACAGCGGCCGTGATCACAAACAATACGGTCGTGCCGGTGCGCATCTTTCAGGCCGCCCGGGATGCGAATTTTCAGGGGCGAATTGTTTTTGTCAGTTCCGGCGAAGTGTACGGCACGCGGCAGAGCATGCCATTACGGGAATCTCATGCGCTTGAACCGGAAAATCCGTACGCGGAAAGCAAACGGTCGGCGGAACAGCATGCTCTGTATTTTGTATCGCGGGGTCTCGATATCGTCATCGCTCGGCCGTTCAATCAAGTCGGACCGGGACAGAATCCTTCGTTTGTGATTCCATCCTTCCTCACACGCATTCGGGAAGCATGCGCGACCGGGCAAACGGAAATTGTGGTCGGCGACCTGGACGCGGAACGCGACTTTCTCGATGTGCGGGACGCAGCGCGCGCGTACGGAACGCTTGCGCGCGCAGGCCGGCGCGGAGAGGCATACAACATCTGCTCCGGAAAGCCGGTCACCATTCGCACCGTTCTTCAAACCGCGCTCAGCGTGTCCGGCGCAAATCTGAAGACCCGCACGGACTCATCGCTCCTGCGCGTCGAAGGCAAAAGCATCCGTTACGGCTCCTGCGAAAAAATTCAGGCCCTGGGATGGAAATCAGGAATCTCTCTCGAAGAAAGCGTGCGAACCATCTGGAGTCTTTTGCCGTGAAGAAGATCGCGCTTTTCGACATGGATTACACCATCCTCCCTTACGATTCTTTGATTCCCTTCGCAGGCTACGTTGTGCGGCGAAAGCCCTGGCGGATTTACTACCTTTTTGTTTTTGCTCCGGCCGTCGCGCTCTACGTCGCGGGCCTCATAGGACGCGGCGGATTGAAGCGGGCTTTCCTTTCTGTGCTCTGGCGGCTTCGCCGCAGCGAAGTGGAAACGCTCGCAAAATCATTCGCGGAGGAAATCTGCGCTCCGCTTCTTTACGCGGATGTTGTGCGCGAAGCATCACAGCTCAAGGCCGATGGCGCGCGCGTGATCCTGAACACGGCAAGCCCGTCGTTTTACGTGAAGCACATCGCACAGGCTGCAGGGATCGACGAAGTGGTGGCCACGGAAATCGTGCTCGAAGAACGTATGCCCCTTCTGCCCCGGATGGAAGGAAGAAACAACCGCGGCATCGAGAAGCTGCTGCGCATGCCGGAACTCTGCGGACCTGAAAGAATCCACGCCATTCAGGAAGACTACGAGCGTCTGAGAAACAGCCCCTCTCTCTACGACACAAAGCCTCTGCCGGGCTCGATTGCGTATTCGGACTCCTCGGCCGACCTGCCGCTTCTGCGCATTTGCGAGGAAAAAACGCTGATCCATCCTTCGGAATCGCTTTCTGAACTCGGCCAGGAGAGCGGCTGGCGCATCCTGCGCCCGGCCAGACCCTATGGCGGGAAATTCGAAAAGTACGTGCGGCTGTGCCTGTGTCTGGTAGGACTGCTCAGACTGCGATGAAGCGATATTTTTCATGCCTGGTCCTCGCGTTCGGGGCCTGCACGAACTACTCGGCGGACACGCAGAAAGTGAATCCGCCCATCCTCACGGCCATAGCGCGCGAAGGCACCGGCCACATCATCACTATGGCCGCGCAGAACACCGAAATCGGCTTCGTGGGTTACCGTTTGTTCCAGGGCACAACGGACGCCGGCGTGCGAAATGCAAACGCGCTGTCCGGGATCGACTGCTCACGGCCCCTCGCCGTTCTGCCGAACCAGGGCATCAGCTACGTAATCGAAGTTAAGCCGGGCCAGACGGCAGTGAGTCCGGGCTACACGAACCGTCTTTGCGCAATTTCGCTGACGCTGACATCCGGAAGTCTGATTGCTGTTCGATCTTTGATCCTGCGCGACTTGATCTCTGTGGACACGAGCATTTCGTCCAACACGCTCATCGTTCCCTGAGAGTTAGTTCACAAGAAAGATTTCGACTTCGCCCGTTCTGCCGCGCACGTTTCGCACGCCCGAATCTGTAACCGCAACGCCGGGGACACGCGCTCGCGTATTTCCATCAATAGCAATTGGAATGGGAAGCTGCTTGGTCAGTTCCTGAAGACGCGCCGCGAGATTCACCGGATCTCCCATCACGGCATATTCCATTCTTCGAAAGGAACCAATGTTCCCTGCGAAGACTTTGCCGCTGGCGATGCCGATCCCGAATGTAATGTCCTCGCCCACGTCTTCGTGAGCGCGGGCTTCATTGATGACATTGATGTACTCGCGAATTTGAATGGCTGTCTTCACAGCGTTCTCGGCATCCATGGGCGAAGGCGTGGGACAGCCGAATGTGGCAAGCAGCCCGTCTCCGAGCAGTTTGTTCACAGAACCGCGGTTCGAGAAAATCAGATCCATCACGTCGGTGAAGATCATGCTGATCAACTCCGCGAACCGCTTCGGTCCGATACGCTCTGCGATTCCTGTGGAATTCCGAATATCCATGAAGAGGATCGTAGCATCCACATTCGCTCCGCCCAGCTCGGCGGAGATTTCTTCGTTTTGAATGGCAGCTACAAAATCCTCGGAGAAATAGCGCATGAGCCGTTTCTTCTCGCGCTCAAGGCGCACGTTCGCGTCGCGAAGCTGGTTCCGATATCGGTTCAGATCGAGCACGTTCTGCATGCGAATCGTCAATTCAGTCATGCGCAGAGGCTTGAGCAGAATGTCCGAGGCGCCGGATGAGAGAACCAGAACGTAGGTTTCCTCGCTCGTATCGGCCGTAATAATAATGACGGGGATGTCTGCAGTGTCCGGATTCTCTTTCAGGTTCTTCAAGAGAATGAGACCGGTGACGCCGCGCTCAGCGGGAAGGTGCAGATCCACCACAGCCAGATCCGGCTTTTGATCCAGAATGATATCCTGACCCTCTTCGCCCGTCGCAGCAGAGGTCACGTCGTAGCCCGCGAAAATGAGCATCTGCGCGATGGTCTCGCGCTGAATCAGATCGTCCTCTACGAGGACAACGCGTGCTTTTCGGGATTCATCCAATGACAGCTACCGCGCTCTGGTAGAATGGATTTTCTTTGAGGAGCTCAAAGTAGTCCTCAGTATAGTGAGTCAGAAGGTCTGCCTTGAGACCATACGCGCCAATCACTGCTTTCACTCTCTGTTCATCTGCCGGAGATGCCGGAATCCCAAGAAGCCGCGACGCGATCGCACGCGCCAGTGCGGTGATTTTTGCGTGATCCCCGACCTGGCCGATTTTCTCCGGGGGAAACTCGCAATCGAGGATTCCGCGCGAAATGACTTCTGGAAGCTTCCATTTGGAAAGAACGAGGCCGTTGATCTCGTCATGATTCATGCCAAAGGCCGCCTGTTCTAGTTCCGAAAGCGGACGCGGATCATTCTCCGAGCGAGTGACAACAGCGGCGTAGTCGGATTTTTTTTCCACGGCAAGCATGGTCATTCCGATCCGGTGCAAAAGACCGCAGAGAAATGCTTCTTCCTGAATGTCTTTGTGCTGAGCCACGCGCGCATTGTCGAGACAGAGAAGCGCGGTAACGATGGGAAATTCAATGCAGTGTTTGCGCAGAAGGTCTCCGCGAA
>CAZUJO010000237.1:0-6225 GCA_964619995.1 uncultured Leptospiraceae bacterium | reverse complement strand
AGATTGCTTTCGTCGGCAAGACTGGCGCAGGGAAATCCAGCCTCGGCAACGCAGTTTTTGAGACGGATCTGTTCGCGGTCTCGGATTATATGCCGAAGACGCGGTCGGTCGAATTTGTTCGGGGTTCATGGAAGCACTCGGAGCTCATACTCGTTGACTTCCCGGGCCTCGGTGAGTCGGCCACGGCGGACGCTCAGCATCGCGCACTCTATCGCCGCCACCTCCCTGAAATGGACGCTATTGTCATTATAATCCGCGCCGACGATCGCGCGCTTGCGGCCGAGATTGACATGCTTGAACAAATTCAGGTCACAGCACCGGACGTGCCGATCATGGTTGTTCTCAGTCAGTGCGCTAAGACCAATCCCGTAAACGACTGGAGCCCCGTGCTGCATGAGCCTGGGCTACTACAAAAACAGGCCCTGACACGAAAGCTGACGTATGCCGCGCAGACGTTGGGAATTGCGCAGGAATATCTGGTAGCAATATCTGCCGAGACAGGGTACAACCTGGCGCGCTTCATGACGGTTCTCCTGTCACTGATTCCGGCAGATCGCAAACTGGTGGTGATGCGCAGGACAAAGCCCGAGTATGTCGAAAAGGGCGTGCTCTCGGAGGCGCTTGCTGCGTTTGCCGCTCTCGTCTTAGACCTGCTCGGCTGGCTCTTCAGTCCGGGCGCAAAGAAATTGTTGCGCCTGGTGACTCGAGTAGCAATGAGCTATCTGCGCGGATGATTCGCTTGAAGCCATGACGATCATGCCTAACGTCTGGCCCGAGCCAAAGGGGACATCGAGTGGCTGCCATTGATACGGTAGAGTTTTCCGGATTTCGCAGCTTCCGCGATTCCACAACGCTGAAGATGAAACCACTCACGTCGATCTTCGGAAAGAACAATGCAGGAAAGAGCAACATAGGTCGATTGCTGGACATCCTTGCGAATGTCTCAAACGAGATCAATTGGAACCAGGAAGGAATGACTTTAGTTACTCGGGCGACGGATTCCACCCGCGGAACTTAACGCATGGCGCAAGCTGAACCTTCCTACTCCAGGCTCTTCAGCATCCCCCGCAACCTCTCCGCGAAATCCTGGCGTACGCTCTCAGGTGACCGTATCTTGATGTCTCCGCCCCATCGCAGCAAGTACGCGAATACTTCGTCTGGATCATAAGCATCCACGGTCCAGACCCAGTGCTTGCCCTGGTCCGCCCATGTTCCTTCGCTCCGTCGTTTCCGCACCTGTGACACCAGGTGGTTCGGCACCTCAAGTTCAAATCGAATCACGCGCATGGCGCCAGACAGGACTGCATGACCAAACACACCGGCGTAGAAATCACCCAGATCCACTCGCGGCGCATCGGGGAACGCGCGCGGCAGTCCGTCCTTCTGCTTTTCAATCCGCAACTTCTCCATGCTATGAATGAGGTACTGCATTTCCTTGTCCTTTTCCGTATTGAACCCAATGACATACCAGTGACTTGCACGCAATGTGATTGCCGAGGGCACGAAGCCTGAAACCTCAGAGCGACGCCTGTTTGTGTAGTCAAAGGCAACAGAGTAGCGGCCGCAAATCGCATAGTCAATCGCGAGAAGGAAACTCAATGGAAACTGCTGAGCCTTTGGCTGCGTGTATGTGTCCAGATTGGCATGACCGCGGAGTGTGAGCAGGGCAAGTGCAAACAAGAGCATCGCATCGTAAGCAGGATCGTTCTTCAAAGTGGAGTCTGCAACGACGGGCGCAAAAGAATAGCCATCGGAGGATGTCTTCACTTCAAACGAGGTGCGAAGCTTGTTGAACATATCTTTAGCGTTCCGAATTTGTCGGCCAAAGTCCTCTTTCGATTTCTCGTCGGACCGTTTTGTAGCCATGATACTCAGCATCAGATCATTCATAGCCTCGGCGGTTATCGTCTCTCTAGTCGGCTTTTCGCCCAGCATGGAACCGTGGCTTTCGATGAGCGCCAGTATCTCCACGATTTCACCGAGGTGCTCAAGGGTCATGTTCTCGGTCTTGCGCATCTAGATCTCCCGTGAAAGAGAACGGCTGGCCGTCACTCCGCGTCGAGCCCAAACCGCTCGCGGCGGCGGATTCGCGTACGCCAGTGTACGCGCCATTCGGGCCATCCAGGACGCCAGTGTCCTGGCATCACGCACCAATCTCGGGTATGCTTGGGAGCATGAAAACCCCGTTCAACCTCAACAAACAACTGGAAGCCGAAGTTGCCGCAATTCTCGACAAAGCAATCGCTGTCCAACTGGCCAGATCCGGCCGGACCGGCCGGGCGCGGCTCTCGCTCGATGACTACCTCCGAAACTGGATGATCGCGGACGAACAAAATCTGACCCGCCTTCTGGATGCATATCGCGTTGGTCCTGGGCGCGCGTGGAGATTCGTTGAGAAGTCGCTCAGGAACCGCGCCATCGACTACGCCCGCTCCGCATTCAATCGCCACATGGACACGGAAGGAAACGCGGACGTAGAGACGAAGGCGGCGGCGTTCCAACCGGGCTCGCATGACACTGACGCACGCAACATGGTGCTTCGCATGTACCGGGCATTCACATTGGAGGAGAACTTGAATCTGAAAACCAGGCGTTTGCTTGTGATTCGCTTGAACCTTCGGAATTGCAGGGGCTCTGCCTTCGCACGGGCACGGAGGCTTCCGTGTTTCCGTAACTGGCCGGACAGTCTGATCAACCAGCGCATGCACAGTGTGTGGAATTCATTCCAGCGCTTCGCGCAGAGTCGGTTTTCTGCGGACTGGCGGGACATGCGCGAAGTCGATCAGGCGCCTCTGTGCGCAAGCCACATGCGCAACCATCTCATCAGCAATTGAAGATTGCTTCGCACAAATTCGAGACAAAGAACTTCCTGCTCCTCAGCGCCGGTCCGACAAATGCGAAACGCTGCCACATAGGCCCCAAGAAACAGGGCTCCGGTGACCCATTGCGAACGCTCCTCCTCGTCCCTGCGCTCACCATCCCCCGGCAAGCGGACAAATACCTTCAGTGTCTCTGGCGGAGATAGTCCAACCCGCTTGCAAGTCCTCATCCAATCGTTAGCAATCCATCTCACCTGCAATTCATCGATATGCGCCGAGTCCGTCTCCTCAGTTTCAATCAACTCAATCAGATGCCTGGCTTCGTCCAAACAGCCGCGCAGCAATGCTTTGCGCACCTGATTCGCCGTCATCATGTTTGCGGCTCCATCATCTGAAAGCCGATCGGCTTTTTCCGCCGGTGACCGTTGGCCTTCTTCGCCAGAGCATTGCGAAAATCCGTTTCTTCGACCATATCGGCCCCGCGACCGATTGCATTCTTTGCGGCATCGAGCACAGCATTCTTAATCATGCCGCCCGACAGCGGAAACTCGGCTGCAAGTTTCACAAAGTCGACGGGACCAACTGGCATTGACGTCGGAATGTGTTTTCGATAGATCTCCGCCGCGAACTGCGGCTCTGGCAGCGGGAACTCCAGTCGCACAGGAATGCGGCGCTCCAGCGCAGGATCCAGGGCAGGCGCAAGGTTGGTGGTAAAAACGACGATGCCGGGATAGTTTTCTATCTCTTGCAGGAGGATGTTCACAGAGCGATTGTGGCCGGCATCTGCAGAGTGATTGGCCTGTGCGAACCGGCTTGTTAGGAGCGCATCTGCCTCGTCAAATAGCAGAACACATGGCCGGGCCGCGGCCTCTTTGAAAATTCGGCTGATGTTCTTTTCCGATTCGCCAATGAATTTACCTACTACCGCGGCATACTTCACAAATGCCAGCTCCAGCTCCGAAGATGCTGCAATTACCGTGGCGGCCAGGGTCTTTCCGGTGCCCGGGGCACCATAAAACAGAAATTTCCGCGCCTGCGCGGCGGCGTTGCCCAAACCCCAGCGTTCAAGCGCAATGCCCGCATCCGGGTTGAGGGCCACGCGAAGGGCCGCTCTCACGTCAGGCGGCAATACGAGGTCGGTCACTTTTGCGTCCGGTTTGGACCACTGGAGGATCTCCGCCTCTGGCTCTTGCCCTTTGCGAGCCTCTGTCGCCCCGGAAGGAGGTTCCATCATTCCGTCGACAGGCTCATCCAGCTCCCCCGGCAGGAATCGTTCGCACAACGGGGCTCTTCCCAGAATCATCCGGATCGCTTTTCGCGAGAGCACAAGCTGATCGTCCTTCTGCTCAATGAGCCTGGCTTTACCAAGTACGGAATCTGGTTCTGTTTCGAGACACAGACGGGGCCACAATCGCAGCGATGTGCAAACTCCGCCTGCCGTGGGGCGCGCGCCGCCCTGCGCTTCTGCTGCATTCTTGTCGAAAACTTTCCATAGCAGATGCAGCGTCAAATATTGCTGCACATCATTCAAATCGAAGCGACGACAGAAATGCACAAATGGAAACAGCTCTGGGTCAAGCACCCGGGAGTTGTTGAGCCGGGAGATGATGCGCAGGTATCCGGGTTCCTCCCAGGGAAGATGCCGCCGGGGCGGACTAAACCCGGGTGGTTGGGCTTGCAGATAGTGGAAGATGTGAGCCAGGAATTGCTCTTGATTGCGATAGCTTGCCATGTCCAACAAACGAGCCGGCTGGCCTGGTTTTGTTTCTTTTTGAGGTCCCGGTTTTTTTCTCAAAAGTGCGGACCTGCTTCGTTTGCATAGTGGAGCCGAACATGCAAGAACTTGTCAGTCCATTCCCCTACGAGATCCAGATTGGGAGCATGAAGCTCTCCGTGTCGGCAATTCGAGAGCAGCGTTTGCAACTCATGTCGGAATCCTATTCAAACGGGAAGAAGTTCTCCGCGAGGCTGGAAGTCTCCGAGGCGTTCTTTGCGCTTACGTTGCCATGGGTTCTGCGCACAAGGACGTCGGGCGTGTTTGGCAGCACCGTTGTTGAGTTCTGCACGGCAGCGAACGGGGCGTGTTTTGCGAGGGTCTGGAATTCGGAAGAAGACCGGATCGCGAACGACTATACGAAGCGACTGCTGTTGTTTGAGAACTGGTTTGCATTTTTGGGGATGGGGTGACGTGATGCTGTTCGCAGCCTATTTGCACCTCAGAGCAACGGAGGAGAAGAGCCCTTTTTCGCTTGCGGCGCGGAGGAGGACGCGGATTCTCGATGACGAAGAGACATGCGCAGGTTCACGTCTTAGTGGCGGCAGCTTCCTTGGTATATGAAGAAGCATAGGATTGCACTTAATCCCTCCGCGGAGACGGCCGGCCCTAGAATAGAGACAACGGGCGAGGGCGTACCTGTCTCCAGGCTAACTCTCATCGCTGGCCTCAACAATTCCGGGAAGAGCAGTCTGCTGCGGAAAATGATTCTCACCTGGGGGCGGGGTTCCTCTTGGAATTCCTACCTGGTCCCGGCTGTGCGCCCGGCGAAGGATGCCGTTTGGCCAGACTTCGACGCGACGACGCCCTTCCGCCGGCCTCGCGGCGAGGCCTTCTTCAAACTGGATAGCGATTGGGCACTGACCGTCTTGATTGAGAAGCCAGTAAGGGTATTGGCGCATCTGAGCGAAATAGTCCAGCGTCCCATAGAACATGACAAGGACTGCACGCTTGCGTTCATGGAAGAACGATGGAAGGAGGAGGAGGCCCGGAGAAGAGAGGAGCTTGAGTCCAAGCCGCGTCGACGCGCATCAATGGAATTCTGGAAGCATGCGACCTGGTTGTCTTTGTGCTGTATTGTCTCCTTTCTTTTTGCCGTCGCTGGCTCTTCCCGCGAGTTCCGGAGCTTGCCACAAACGCCAGAGGCCGTGACCAAGTGCCTCGAACAGGAGCACCGCTTCTGGTCGGCGGACGCTAAGACACGCATTGCCCTGGGGCGGTGGGATATTGCTGGGGCATGGTCTAATGACACGCCAGACAAGTGCGATCAGGACGTAACCCAAACCCGCGGACTCGCCCTTATTCTTAAGTCATTCAACGTGCTCGTTGCTTTGACATTTCTACTCTCCTACCTTCCCGGTCTGGTGCCCGGGGTTTGGGAAGGGAAAGCGGAGGCCTGGCTCCGCGTATTAGGTGCGTTCTGGCACAAATGGTACCGCCCTATTATCCGCACCAGCGCCCTAATCGTGGCTTTCGCGGCCCTCCCGGTGGGCCACGAGGCCTACTCCGCCTTTGAAAGAGCTCGGGCCGTTGCAACCGATGAAGACAAGTGCATAAAGGCTGCAAGGGACAACTTCAATTGGTCTGCCAGCATCGCGGAACAGCCATATCCGGCTCTCTCTGCCCTCCTGT
>CAZUJO010000236.1:0-6230 GCA_964619995.1 uncultured Leptospiraceae bacterium | reverse complement strand
GTGCATGCAAGAAGAATCGAAATTACATGCGTTCGTTGCGAAATCTTATCTCGTTAAAAAACCACAAGGCAACAAAACCAAACGATGCAACCAGATGCCACAGGGCATGCATCGGCAGGAACGGATAGACGATTTGACTGTTCTTTGCGGTGGCGAGGCCGAGTCCGCACAAGAACATAACCGTCGTAAGAACAAGAACAGGCATGGACCGAGGGGGAATCTCACGGCGTTTAACGTAGAAAAGGGCCGTGGCAAGAAGGGAAAAAAGAATCAAACAGGTCTGCCCGATTCGGAATCCGCCCCAATTGCCGAATCCTATCACATAACTACTGGCATCGCTCTGCCACTTATCGACGAAGTGTCCCGCGATTCCCAGAACGCATAGCACATGTATGCCTGGTAAGGCCCATCTGCGAATCGGCGCGCCGTAGTATTCCAGTAAGACGGCACGCGCAATGCCCCATACGACCGCGATGTTGCTTCCGGTATCGAGGAAGGACCAGAACCACCGTCTGCCAAGAATCGGATTCGTTTCCCCGAATCCATGCAGCGTAATCGTGAAAATGCCCGTAATCACAATGAGCCAGTAAACAAAAATCCATCGACGAGGATGAGGCGATGCAAGGAAACAAAATGCGAGCGACAAGAGTCCTGAAAATAAAGTTGCAAAGCCCGTAACCGTGTTCGCAACCCCATAGTTCGGCAAGGATTCCAAAATTACCTCCGCTTCCCGCTTGCGTCCGCCACACGCAAAGCGCGGGCTAATTTCCTGGGACATCAATCTTGTTTCGCAAGTCTGGCATGAATCAGCGCCATCAATTCCAGTGTTTCTTTCATTCTTCGCAAGTTGATCCCGTCAAGAATCTTCTCGAATTGTTTTGATTCTGTGGTGGCCATGCGAAGTACCCTCTGTCTGCCTTTCTTGGTCAAGACAAGGAAGGGAGAACCCTGGTGCCTTGCGTTCGGAGTCATTTCAATCAGTCCTCGCTCAAGCAGCGTGCGGGCAACTTGTTGAACCCTCTGGCGGGTAATGTTCTTCGCATGCGCTACTTCAGGCATGGTATGTTTTTCCGGAAAGAGCGCGAAAAGAAGCCCTCTCTCGGCCGTGCTCAGGTCTTCGTTTTCATAGAGACGATCTTCCAGCCTCTCAAGCGACTGCTGGACCGAGTAAATTTCGCCCATCAACAGGGAAATGGTGCGTCGCTTTTCACTCAGCTGGTTCGTGGTTTTCATCTGGATTTATCTCTCCGCGCAAATCGTAAACGCATGGCGTGTCACGCGTCAGATTGGATGACAAGTAATTTGTCAGTATGACAAGTGAGTTGTCAAATTGGGTTCTTTTCAATTCTTTTTTCTATGGAATTATCTGAATCCGTCTGCATTGTCTTGACCGCACCCGTTTTCAACACAGGATGCGGTCATGAATACAACTACAATCATCCTGTACGGAATTCTCGCCGCCATCATAGGAGCGGCATTCTACTTCGCTCCCCCGGTGAGTGCGCTTGCTGGCGGCATCGTCTACGTAAAGTATGCGCTCCTTTTAACCCTGATCTTGTTTGTGTGCTACACGATCTATTGCTCTTACAAAGAGAATTTCTTCAAGTCTGTCAAGAAGGTGTGGGGGCTTCACTGGGGCAGACAGGTTACGATTGATCTCTACATTGGGCTGTTGATCCAGTTCTTTCTGGTCTACCTGACTGAGAAGTCGTTGATCCTCGCGCTCATGTGGCTGGTTCCAACTCTTGTATACGGCAATATCATCCCGCTGACGTACTTCGTGACTCATTTTGAAATGATCGTCGCGCCGTTCTTGCGTTGATGGGCTGTCTCAGAGCTCGAGAGCGCCGGGTTTCCTGCTTTCTGTGTCGAATACCAGTGTGTGAATGATGTTTGCGAGCTTCTCGGCGATTTCCTCCCGCTTGAACGTTACCTGGAACGTGATCACGCGCTTTTCGCCTTCGTCCGTTGTGATCTCCGCCGTAATCTGCGTGCGAAAGTGGCTGCCGCCTGCACCCACGGAAAACGGTTTGCTCAGGGAAGCAGTGACCCTGCTGCCGGACTCGCCCGGCTCGATATTTCTCGCCTCAAGCGCGCGCGAGAGATCCGGCAGATACTGCGCTGTAAGATCGCGGCCGTCTTCGTCGCGGATCGAAACGATCTGCACCGGCGTCGGGGGCAGCTCAGCCTCTGCAGCCTCCATGATCCTCGTGCGAAGGTCAGGATCTTTTTTCAGGTCGCGTGCGGTTTCTCTGAGTACACTTTCGAGCGACAATTCTTCGAGTCTTTGTTCGCCGCTGTAAACATTTTCGAGGAGCAGAGCGGGCAGGATTCCGAACAGAGTCACCCAGCCGACGATCTCGGTGTCCTTTGAGGAACGATGGTACACTTTCAAGACCTGACCGGTCCTTTTGTCGAGCAAGGTGTAGCGCCCTTCAAAAGAGCGGGGCTGCGTAATGGGAAAAATAAGCAGCGTTGCCAGAGGCAGACAGCGCAGGAACATAGAGTGTTCAGCCGGCGTCTCTATAGAAGATTCCGCACGCAGCAGAAGCGCCGACCGGGGGTTGTGCACGGCAAAGCCGGACGCTGCGAACGCAGACAGGGCGTCAGACTCACGGAATGCGCCTCGTGCATATTCCGACCGGTCAATGCGCAAAAGATCGAGCGTAAGCTTTTCTGCGCCGTGAGCAGGAGGTACGGCAAAAAACGGATCGTACTTCGCCGGGCGCGTGTAGTGCAGGGAGCAGCCAGCAGAAACCAGAGCCAGCAAGAGCAGGTAACGCATGAGATAAATTGCGACGCCCCGGCCGGCCTGTGTCAAGTGGAAGACGCGAGGTAATTTCGGCGGCTTTGCGCTGTCGCAGATGCCGCGCATTCGCGCCAGGAAATCGCTTTTCCTGCGCGGGCGGTCCCGGCAATGTTCCTGTTATGGAGCATCATCTCACAAAGATTGAAGACCTGGATTCCCTGCAGCGCGGAGACATCGTGCGCCGGGTCGGACCGAGCCGGGAGCAGCAGGGTGTTTTTATCCGGCGGGATGCGGACGGCGGATTGATCGTCTGCGATGTGATCGATCTCGTGGAATGTTCCTTCCTGGCAGAGGCCGGTGTTATGCGGCCGTCGCCCGAGTTCGAAATTTTCCGCCTCGGACATCGGTTTGGCCAGTCTGACAATTCAGAACAGGCGCGTCAGGTAGTCCGGGCCTGGCCGCTCTTTCGTGACAACCCTCTCAAGCAAAAGGAAATCATGGAGTTTGTGGAGAGCGTATACACCACAAATCAAATCCTCGATCTGCAGAAGGCTGGAAACCTGCGCGCTCTGTTTGTTCCGATTCAGCAGAAATTCAAAATTGGTAAGTTTACGGAGAAGGTCGACTGGGACAAGATTCGCGACGACCGTTTCAAGCAGGCACTCGAAGCCATGGGCGAAGGCGGTCACATGACGTACGTTGCTTTCATTCCGGGTGAACAGAATCACAAACCGCTCTTCTATACAATCGGAACCAAGCCGCACCAGGAGACCATCACAGCGCTGAATCGTGAGCATTTTGCTTTCAAGCCTTCGCATGCCGGTCACATCAAACTGCTCAACACAATCGAAGGAAAGAAGCACTTCGCTGTAGACGCGGGCTCGAACTTTCTGGGAGCCGGGATTCACACATCTCTGCCGACCGCGGAGATGGTGACGGACGCGCTTGAGACGTTATTCCCCAACTGTGTATTCGAAGCGAAAGCAGGACGGGGCGCGTTCGGAATCCAGCAAAGCTATTGATTCAGTCTTTGTAGAGCAGCTCGTCGGAATAGATGGCTGCCTTGATTTCTTTTGTCTGTGCGTCGGACGCCGGGACAGGACGGAACTTTTCATCGATCCAGGTGAACACTGGTTCCATTCCGGCGAGCCGATTTCCGTCGAAGTAAAGGTTCATAAAGTAGCCCTGGCGAAGGCCGTATGTGTGAGTCTGGTCAAACAGGAAATTTCCGATTCCGTGCAGAATCACTTTGCCCTTTCTGAATTCCATCTGCTGGACCTGATGCGCCTGCGATCCAAAAGAAAGATCTGCTCCATCGTCTAACAACGCATAGCTGATGCGACGCTGGGATTCGGTAGGTTTGTACGAGCTGACTTCGCCATACTGCACCGTTGACATGATGAACGCATTCGGATATTTCTGACGCGCCGCCTGGATAGCCGCTTTCGCCTTGGCCGGATCGAAACGGTTTGCTCCCGGAGTCCTTCCTTCTGCGCATTCATGGAGAGGGCAGAGTTCATTGAATCCGATCAGAACCAGGGTTGTGCCGTTCGCGGTCAGCACGAGCGGTTCGTTCGCATTCTGTTCATCGCGCCCGCCGCCGAAGGTCTTCATTCCGTTCGAATGAAACCACTCCAGCGTGCGAAGAAACGGCTCGTTTCCGTAGTCGCGGTTGTGATTTCCGGTGAGCTCCACCACATTCACCCGCAGATCACGAAACGCCTGAAAATGGGGCTGCTTTGAGCAGAAGCGAGTGCCTGGAATGAATTCGCAGGACGGCGTGAAACTGACCTCGTTGCTGACATGAATGAAATCCGCCGTTTGAAAGAACGGTCGGACCTTTTCCGTGAGCACACCAACGCCGTTTGCATCGGCGCTTTTCCCCGTGTACCGGGAGAGGGCGGTGACGCCGGTGAAGATGAAATGAGTGTAACGACGCGGGCGTCCGAGCGGATACTGTTCGGGCTGCGCGAAGGGCGAATGCCCGTCGATGCGAAGGGTCTTCATTCGCGGAGTCGTTTCGCTTGAATCGAGCAGCAAAATGCGGTCTTTGGATGCCGGATAAAAGGCGGCCGCCGTAGTCGGAGCAGTGTTGACTGCGCAGTCCGCCCATTTCTGCGCCCTCGCGCGGGCTGTCGCCGCAATCCGGCCGGCGCAGTATTCCCTGCGAAGGTCAGCGAGCGATATATTGTCGATGCTGCTCGTCCATCCGGTTTGTGCGATGAGAACGGTTTCGGGGGATGGTTCGCAGGCGACGCGGGATGCCGCCGCCAGGCTGAGAAGTGCGAAGATAGCGAGGGTGCGCGGAGCGCCG
Source organism: uncultured Leptospiraceae bacterium (assembly GCA_964619995.1). Classification (GTDB taxonomy): domain Bacteria; phylum Spirochaetota; class Leptospiria; order Leptospirales; family Leptonemataceae; genus JAEUSB01. The sequence continues at coordinate 1,167 of CAZUJO010000236.1, read as the reverse complement.
GATAAATGGAGGTTCACTCGCGAATCTTTTTTGCGGCCGCCTGCGATTCAAGCAACTTGTTGCAGGATGTGCGCGCTCAGAGATCATCGGTTCATGAGGCTCGGTCTAGCCATCAGCTTGCTCTTGCTGACCGCCTGCGGCAGCCGGCCCGTGACGCCTCGCGTCGTCGACGGCGTGCTCGACCTGAGAAACGCTTCCGTGCGTGACCCCATAACCCTCGACGGCGATTGGAGTTTTTATCGTTCGAATTTCATTGAGCCCGGCGCCGAGCGCGCTCCCGATCGATTCATGCCCGTTCCCGGAACCTGGCCGGCCAATGGAGAGAAAGGGACTGGCTATGCCAGCTATCGTGTCCGAATCCTTCTTCCACCGCACCTCGTGCGGCCTGCGATTCTTGTCGCGCATACAGAAACGGCCTACACGGTATACGCCGGTGAAGCAAGGCTTGGATCTGTGGGGCAGCCTGGCCGAACCGAAGGCGAAACCACCGCTGCCTGGGCGCCGCGCCTGTTCGATCTTCCTCAGGCATCGGAGATCGTGCTGACGATTCACCTTTCGAACTTCCATCATGCGCGCGGCGGAATCGGTTACAGCATCTATTTCGGCGACAAAGACGCCATCGATCTGAGCCGCAGTCGCGAGCTGGGCCGGGACCTTTTTCTGGTCGGCATCCTTGTCATCCTTGGATTGTACAATACAATCATCTACACGATGCGCAAAGACCGCGCAACAATCACCTTTGCTGTGCTCTGTCTTGTGCTCGCCGTTCGCGCTTCGTTTACAGGTTCCACTCCGTTTCAATTACTGGCCAATGTTCCCTACGATCTGCACGCGCGAATCGTCTACTGGTCGTTCTATCTGGCCGCTCCCACGAGCGCAGCTTACATCACAGCTCTCACGCGCGACCGGATTCTTCTGGTTACGGCGCGAATCGTTCATGTCGCCGCGATTCTTTTCTGCCTGTCGGTTCTGCTGCTTCCTCCCGTTGAGTTTTCCCGCTACATCGACTACTACTACATCATTGTAGCGCTTGCGGCGGTTTTGCTCCTCGTGGGCATTGCGCGAGGACTCTGGCGCGGCGAAAGCGGCATGGGAGCGGTCGGTCTCGGGCTCGTCGTTGTGATTGCGGCCTATGTGAATGACGTTCTCTACAATAAGAACATTATC
>CAZUJO010000235.1:2227-6280 GCA_964619995.1 uncultured Leptospiraceae bacterium | reverse complement strand
AGGCGACAAGGCCCTGGAATACGAGTTTGCGGGCGGCAAGCTCGCAGCCCTCGTGCGCCTCATCAAGTCAAAGGCCGCGTCAACGATCGACATCAACATGATCAAGAAGGACGGCGAGAATTCCATCGTCGTTCTGCGCTCCCTTACGAGCGGAACCAAAGGAAAGATGGACTTTGAAGACGAGGGCGGCGTTCTTGCTGTTCTAGGACTGCCGGCTTCGGGCGCTGAAGTCGTGGAAGCGCCGCAGGATGCAGTCGTCAAGCTGCACGGAGTGGAAGTCTCGCGACCCTCCAATGAAAACATCACGGACATTCTCGAGGGCGCAAGTCTCACCCTTCGCAAAACCACAACAGCTCCCGTAACTCTGACGGTTCAGGCAAATACAAGCGTCATTGAAAAGCAGATCGCAGACTGGGTCGGAGCCTACAACGACCTCATGCAGTTTCTGCGCGATAATTCGAAGACGGTCAGCCGCGAAGAGTTCGAAAGAAACAGGCCGGACCAGAGCGACGACGTGGGCGAGGGGCTCCGCCGTTTGAAAGCAAGCTCCGGCGTCTTCGCCGCCGACTCGAATATCCGCCAGCTCATGTTCAGTCTGCAGTCGATCACGGCTACGAGCTATCCATCCTCGCGGCCCGCGAACTTTCGCGTCCTCGCCGACATTGGCATGACTTCCACAGCCATCTCACGCGGTGAGGATGATCCTCAGGCTGGCCTGTTGATGCTGGACCAGGAGAAGCTGCACTCGGCCCTTTCGCAGGATGCCCTCTCCGTAAAGGAGATCTTCGCATCCGATACGAACGAAGACTCCATCATCGACAACGGTGCGGCCTTCCGGATGCAGCAGGTGCTCGGGCCGTATACGCGCATGTCGGGCGGGTTGATCACGACAAGAATCGAGCTCGTGAAATCGCAGATCGCCGATAATAAAGAAAAGATTCGCAAGAAAGAAATGGAACTGGTCGGCAAGGAAGCAGAGCTTCGGCGCAGGTTCGGAAGAATGGACAGCGCCATCCGGGAAAGCCGGACGATGAGCCAGAGTCTGGGCCGACTGGGACAAGAGGGACAGTGATGCAGATCTACGTTAACAACACAGAACTGGAAGCCGAGCTGACAGGGGAAGAAACCCTTCGCGAAGTATACGACGCGGTGAGCGACTGGACCCGGCGCAGCAACCGATACATTCTCGGCGTCGAAGTGGATCGCAAGATCACAGCACCGGACCGGCTGTCGCACATTGCTCCCGAAAGCGTTCACCGCGTGGATTTTCACGTAGGGGACGAAATGGAAATGATGGCTGACAGCGTCGGGGAAATGGACCGCTATGTGGACCGCATTGGCGCATCGCTCTTTGAGCGCACGAATCTTACGGACGAAGAGATTGCCAATCTCAGAGAAGGCGTACGCTGGATTTCTGAAATCATCGCGGCCTCCTGCTCCATCATGCATCTGAATGCGGAAGAGATTATGTGTCCCGTTGTGGGCGACAGCTCCGCCGAATCTCGCAGCGTTCACGACATCCTCGCCATCCTCCGGTCGAGCGTGGAAGAACTCAGCCCGGAAAACTCCGAAGGAATCCACGTATTCCTTTCGATTCTGCGCGATCTTCGTTTCTTCATCATCAAGTTGAAAATGCAGCTCCTGGCTCTGAATGCCGACCAGGGAGAACTGGCTGTGGCCCTGCAGGAGTTCGAAAGCAAGATTCCCGCGCTCATCGAAGAGATTGTAGAAGTCACAACTCTGTTTCAATCCGGCAAAGACTTCCAGGCGCTCGAGAACCTGGACGCCACGGTGGAGCGGCTGAACGCTTACCTGTCCGCCATGTTTGCCGCAGAATACCGTCTGCTGCGCGACCGCGGCCTGCACATACCGTCGCAGAGCACAAACGGCGTCACGTTCCAACAGGTCTCCGAGGATCTCACAGGGATCCTGCGGGATATTTCCAGCGCCATGGAAGAAAACGACATCGTTGCTGTCGGGGATATCCTCGAGTACGAACTGACGGAACGGCTCTCTCAGATGCCGCCGTTTCTTCGGCAGTTGCGCGAAATCCTGATTGCCGAATCCTGATCCGCCCGGCACCGAGGATGGGTGCCGAGCGTACTCGATCTCGTAGGCGCGTTTTACCGGCTGGGTGCGCGCTATCTTCCCGTCATCGATCCGGCGAAAGCGGAAGTGCTCGGTGTTCTCTCGCGCGACCAGATCACCGCCGTTTCCGCAGATCCCGAACGCGCGCGGCGCGAATTTGAATCCATCCCTGCCGACCTTTTTCTTCCGCAGCCTCTGTCTCCTTCGGTTCTTCAGGAGGTGGGGGCACAGCACCACGTTCACGTCCTTCATCCGGATCTTTCGGAATCGCGTCAGGATGCAGCGGCCGTGCTTGCCCTTCTCGGCCACTACAGAAAACGCGCGCAGGCGCATGCGGCTCCCGAAACTGCAGAGCATACGCATCCAGAGGATGTGAAGCTCTGGCTTTCGCGCATTCTGCTTTCATCGATTCCTCAGCCGTTATTCGCCATTGACCTGCACGGAAAGACACTCTTCTACAACGGAGACTTCGAGAAGGGGGTTCTTTCGGAGCCGCCGTTTCAGCGCTCGCTCAATCGTGCGGAGAAATACTTTCTCGAGCTGTCTCGCACATTGCTCGCCGACGCGGCGGCATCGGGCGGAAATACGCTGAGGATATCCGGCCGGCTCGCCCGCGGCGAAGCATTCACAATGATCAGTCTGCAGGACGCCGGCAAAGTGATCGGATACCTCTTCGCCGTGTCGTCAGGCCAGAACGTCGAAGATGCCCTGGCAGCTCGCGTGCGAAGCGGGGAAAGCGTCGATGCTGTGATGGATGAGATCGAGAAGAGGCTTTTGATCGAGTTTCTCGCCGAAACGGGTTACAACATCAGCCGGACGGCAGAACTCATGAAAACGAGGAGAACTACGCTCCAGAGCCGCATGAAACGGCTGCGCATTCCGCTCAAAGCGAAGCCCGCGGGCCGCCAAAAACGTCCAGCGGAAAAGTCGATCACCGCGAAGAAGAGTTCAGGCGGAAAAAAGACTCCGGCGCGAAAAAAAGTTTTGCGCTCCGCGAAGGTCCCGTCAATGAAGCGCAACCAGATCATCATACTCGGATCCGTACTGGCACTGCTCGTGATCGCAGTGGCATTTGTGCTGATCCGTGACGACAGCAAGAAATCGCAGGCAGAACGAGACCTGCTTTCATCCCGGAAAGATCCTTCGGTAACGCCTGTGGGCCCGGAGGGAATTCCGATCGTAAACGAAGATCCGCGCGAAGTCCTTGATCGTTATGTAAAATGGGCCCAGTATCCGCCCACGTCCAGACCGCTGCACAAAGGCATGGTCGATCTGACCGATCCATTCAACATGGATCGTCCGCCCGTCGGCGTAATTTCCAAACCCGCACAGCAATGCACCACGACGGATGGAATTCCTCGCTGCGAGAAGCCCGCAGTATTCTCAGACATTCAATGCAAGATGACACCGCAGGCCAGCATCTCGGTCGGCCGCGGCGACTTCAAGATCACGCTCAAATGCTTTAACAAAGAAGGCGTCAACCAGCCGCTGAACAGCGTCACGCCGCGCGTGTATCGCAACCTGTTCCGCAAAGACTATCCGACGCTTCCTCCCGTATCCTTTGGTGACAAGGGAACCGATGGAGACGAGAAGGCAGGCGACAACGAGTGGACCTTCATTGTGCGCCCGACCCAGCAGGACTGGGGCGATATGTTTCTCGAAGTGGATTTCGAGGTGGGCGGCTTCAAACACAACCAGCGCACAAGCTGGTTCAGCACACCGCATTCAGTCGCTGAATTCAAAGACGGGGTCCAGGACTCGGTGCGAAACGGTCATCTGATTGTGTCGGTTCCTGTCATGATCACGAAGAAGGGGTACTACAACTTCGATGCAAACCTCCAGGCGGCGGGCGGAGACAAAGACTTCGTCGCTACTTCTTCTGTGGAAGGGGATTTTGAGGCAGGTGCGCACACGATTGACTTCCAGTTCTGGGGAAAGGTGATTCGCGACGCGGGCATTGACGGT
>CAZUJO010000235.1:0-2217 GCA_964619995.1 uncultured Leptospiraceae bacterium | reverse complement strand
GTCCGTATATTGTGCGGGAAATCCGCGGCCGCCGCAACAACTCACCGGTTACGCCTTCCATGGTGAAAAAGGCCATGGCCGAGAACCGTGAAATCTCCGGCAATCATACGGAGCCGCTCTGGGAGTACATGAACATGGCTCCGGCCTATACCACAAAGAACTACTCGGCCAGTGACTTCTCGAAAGACGAGTGGAACTCGGACGAAAAGACACAAAGGATTGAATTCCTGAAGAAACAGATCGAACAGGAGTAAAAAAAGGGTTGCCAGGTCCGGAGGATCTGGCAACGAACACCATTAGTTAGATAGGGGGATATCTAAATGAAAAAGCTAGCTTTGCTGGGAGCACTGCTCCTCGTAAGCAGCGTAGAAGCTGCTACGTACCGACTCTTCGTACATGGTCGTTCCGACCAGAATCACTGCCAGTCCATCACGAACACAGGCAGTGCAACCAATGATTACAACAACTACTGGGGCGGGGCTGTTACCGGTCTCGCCAATGTCCGTTACGTGGGCTTTGACGGCACACAGAGCGGAGGAGCTTACAGCTGGAACAACTGCGGCGCGCAAAAGCAGTTGAACGACGCTCTCCGCGTTTTCTGCACGGCGGGCAATTCCTGCGAAATCTACACGCACTCCACGGGTGGTCTCGTTGTATCCGCTTACTTCGGCCTGAACAATCCTTCCGGCCTGAGCATTTCTCGGATTCAGCTTCTCGCATCTGCGGCAGGCGGATCAGAACTTGCGGACATTTCCACGACTTATCTTGCATGGCTTGGAATCAAGACTCTCGGCGGTCAGCTCGATCAGTCTGTTTCCACGCGCGGCGCGAGAAACGGATTCAACCACTACAATGCAGGCGGCCGCACTTACTACACGACTTCCGGCGAAGGATCCGATTACTGGAATCTCACAAGCCCGTTCCTTCCTGGAAAGGATGACGGCGTGCTCGCAAACCACAGCCTTTGCAGCGTAAACAGTGTAACTGACGTCGGCGTTTCCTGCACACGCGGTAACGGCAACATGAGCGAATCGTATCGCTGCGGCTTTCTGTGGCTGAGCACTTGCACCAAGTCCTACAGCCGCTGGACTCCGTTTTACACCGTTTATACGGGCGGAAGCAATCACTCACACGGAGACGCGAAGAAAGATTACAACTATCGTTGATCTTTTTTCAATCCGTGATCGTGAAAGCCGGCGTTTGCGCGCCGGCTTTTTTGTTTACCGCGTGTCACTGGCTAACGCCCTGTCTTGTTGGCGGGGCCTTTTTTCATTTCGGTTTTTGGTGATTTTTAGGTTCTGGTCGAATGGCCGATGAGTATCGCTACGCATCTGCAATTGATGTGGGGCCATGCCCGGAGCCGGGCAGGTCACTGGTTGTGGATCTGCCGAATCCGCCGTCCGGACACGAAAGGGATCAGGCATTCTTCTACGCGCTCGATGACGGCACGGTGGTTGGTTATTTCAATCGGTGCGGTCACATCGGCGTGCCCATGGATTTTGACGACGGCGAGTTTCTCGATACAAACGGTTTTGTCATGTGCAGGATACACGGGGCAAGGTACGATCTTCGAACCGGCGAGCCTGTCCTCGGTCCGTCTATGCGGCCTCTGGTTCGTGTGGAAGTTGAATTGAAAGACGGCCGACTGTTCGCGCACGGATGGAGGAGAGGAAACGGATGAGTGAGAAAGCTGCAGTTTTTTACGATGTGGACGGAACTCTGGTTCACACGAACATCCTTCACGTTTACGTCTACTATGCGGCGCGGCTTCCCAAGATCTCGGAGAAGACCCGCAAACTGCTGCTCATCATGCTGTTCACCCCGCTCTATATGCTTGTGGACCAGATGAGCAGGACAGTGTTCAACAAACTGTTCTACAGAAACTACAAGGGAATGCCCGAAGAACGTCTTCGCATCATGGGCAAGGAGCTTGTGCGTGAGGGCTTGATGCCGAACGTTTATCGGGATGCAATGGAACGCATCAAGAAAGCGAAAAAGATGAAGCTCACGCAGGTTCTCGTCACCGGTTCTCTCGACTTCGTGATGAAGCAATTCGCAAAAGAGCTCGGCATCGATCACGTAATCGCTAACTCGCTCGAAATGAAATCCGGGATTGCAACCGGCGCGCTCGTGCCTCCGATCCTGGCCGGCCGCGAAAAACTCAAAGCAATGAAGGATTTCGCTGCGCGAGAGAACATCGATCTGTCCCGCTCATAC